>NZ_JBFUAU010000012.1:0-102166 GCF_056406115.1 Arthrobacter sp. P1_D4
CGGGTGATTCGCGGCGGGCGAGGGCGATCTGCGCGCCGACACCGGTCCCGAGTTCCTTGGCCGGAACCCCGGCGGCGGCTTGTTCGCGGCGTTGGAGCAGGTCGAACGCCACGGCGTGCCGGGCCTGTTCCGCGGACGCGGCGGACTTCCAGTCTTCCAGTTCCCGGATCCGGTCAATGATCCCGGCACTGTCCGTGGGCGGACAGCCTAAGCCCAGCGGTCCGGCGGCCAGCCGGCCCGCCACGTCCGCGACGGCTGCCTCTGCGGTGCCCGGAATGGCGGCGGCATCGCCCGCGGCACGGCCGAAGCCGGTGTCGCCGTGTCCCGCCGGAGCCACTTCGGGCCCGTGATTGCCGTCCATGAACCCAGCGTTTCAGGGACCTCTGACAATCAGGTTCTTTCCTCCGGATCGTACGTGCCCGCTCCACCGGCTCAACCGTCCTCCACCGGAACCCCTCCTGCCAGGGAGCGCAACGCGCACAATATGAACTAAGTCTGCTCAGGCCTCAGCCGGGGAAAGAGCGCCTCGGAATTGCCGCGGTCTATCGCCGTGCGCACGGAGGGGTCCAGCGGATAATTCTCATACTCCATATTCAGGAAGTCGATCGCCGCAGAGGGTGCGAACGGGAAGTCAGTTCCGTATGTGATGCGGCCCGGGTCAGCTACCTCGAGCAGGCTGGGCAGGGCCGCCGGGCTGGCGGATAGGGCCACGTCGTAATAAAACCGCCGCAAGATGGACTGCTTCTTATCTCCCAGCGCCGCCAGTGCACTGAGAGCCAGGTCCTTATCGTTGAGCATCGTCAGCAGGATCCTGTAGGCGATGTAAGGCACGAAGCCGCCCGCGTGGGCCAGGATGAACCTGATTCCCGAGAACTTTTCCATCGCACCGGACAGGATCAGGCTGATAGCGGTGCGGGTCGTGTCGAGCATGAAATCTGCGGCAAAGGCGGGTATGCCCGGCACCGCCGGACCGGGCAGTTCAGCGGGGTGGATGAACACTACGGCCCGGCGGTGGTGCAGGAACTCCAGCAAAGGCTCAAAGCCAGGATCGCCCAGATAGCGGCCGGCGTTGTTGGCCAGCAATACGATCCCGTCCGCGAGCAGGGTGTCCAGGGCGTACTCGGCCTCCGCCAGGGCGCCTTGCACGTCCGGCAGCGTGAGCGTCGCGAAGAACCCGAACCGCTCAGGCCGGGCAGCGACCACCTCTGCACTGTATTCGTTGATCTCCCGCGCCCGCCGCCGTGCCTCCGCAGCGTCCCCGAAGTACACGCCGGGAGTGGACAGGGACAAGATGCCGGTCTGCACGTCGTGCCTGTCCATGAACTTCAACGCTGAGCGCTCGGACCACGGCGGCAGGCCAATGCCGCCGGGGCGGATGCCCTTTTCAAGCATCCAGCGCGCATACCCGGGCGGAACGATGTGCTGGTGAGTGTCAATGCGGTACGGCCGGCCCATCCGGATCCTTGTCCACGTCGTTTCGCTGATATGCGGGCCCTCAGCGGATGTGAACAATCTACGCGCAAATCCGACCCCTGAGCAGACCGCCGAACGGTGCCTGGGACTGAGCTGGACCGTCACTGGGTGCTCGTAGAACTCGTGTGTACCAAGGCCGCGGGCGCTGGGATCCGTTCCTTCTACTTGAGCTTCCGGCTACTTGAGCTTCCGGTTAGTCGGGCACGAACCAGTAGCGGCGTTTGCCGTTGCGGCTGTCTTCGTAGACGCCACCGTTCTTTTCGATTGTGGCCCTTGAACCGGCGTTATCTTCATCGCAGGTGAGGAGAATCCGGGCGATGCCCAGCTCCCGGGCAATTGGCAGGGCGTTGGCCAAGGCGGCAGCTGCGTGGCCGCGGCGCCGGGCGGAGGGCCTCACGCTGTAGCCGATGTGCCCACCCTGGTTGAGGAGGAAATCGTTCAGCTCGTGCCGGATGGCCAGTGAGCCAAGGAAGGTGTCACCGTCCACGATCCACAGGTACGTGCAGGGCACGTACCCTGGTTTCCTCGGGCTCTCCGGCCTGGCATCGTTGACGAGGGCATCGACGAAGCGGCGGAACGACTGGTCATCTTCGAGTTCTTCCAGTGGCCAGTCCTCCGCACCCGCGCCGTCCCGGTGCGCGCCGTCAAATTCGGCGGATCCTTCCAACCAGGAGGCGTGATAACGGACGTCCGGAGCGATAAGGCGAGGCATCACACGATCGTATTCGAAGGGTTCTCCTTTTCTCAGGAGTCGGTCCGGTCTTCGGTCCCACCCGGCAAACCCTCAGCGCCCACCCGATGCAACGTCCGCAGGCCCGAAAGCGCCGCCGCATCCGTGCCGAAAGGGCCAACACGGGGCCCCTGGAACCGCTCCGTATTTCAGATCGGTAACGGATGCTCCTATGCTTAGCTGGAGCCTTTGTAAGGATTTGGGGGCGAGTAGTCGTGAGGAAACCGGTATATGAGTAGTGTTCTGACAATCCGCGGAGGCGTCCCGCTAACTGGCCGCGTCACCGTTCGCGGGGCCAAGAATCTTGTCCCCAAGGCCATGGTTGCTGCCCTTTTGGGCAACGAGCCATCGGTGTTGCGCAACGTCCCTGAAATCAAGGACGTTGAGGTTGTTACGAGCCTGCTTCAGCTCCACGGTGTCAGGGTCGACAAGGATCCCGTGACCGGCGATCTGACGCTTGACCCGAAGGGCGCCAAGACCGCGTCCAGTACGGCCATCGACGCCCACGCCGGCGATTCGCGCATTCCGATCCTGCTGTGCGGGCCGCTGATCCACGCCATCGGCGAGGCCTTTATCCCGGACCTGGGTGGCTGCAAGATCGGCGACCGTCCGATCGATTACCACCTCAATGTCCTGCGCCAGTTCGGCGCCGTCGTGGAAAAGCGCCCCGGCGGCATCCACATCTCCGCGCCCAACGGGCTCAAGGGCGCCAAGATTGCGCTGCCCTACCCGTCCGTGGGCGCCACTGAGCAGGTCCTGCTGAGCGCCACGCGCGCAGAAGGCATCACCGAACTCTCCGGGGCGGCCACCGAACCGGAAATCGTGGACCTCATCGCGGTGCTGCAGAAGATGGGTGCCATCATCAGCGTCCAGACTGACCGCACCATCCGCATCGAAGGCGTCAGGGATCTCGGCGGCTACAACCACCGCGCCCTCTCGGACCGTAACGAGTCCGCCTCCTGGGCTTCCGCGGCCTTGGTCACCCGCGGCGACATCTTTGTCGAAGGCGCCACCCAGCGCGACATGATGACCTTCCTGAACACGTACCGCAAGGTCGGCGGCGGCATGGACATCGGCGACGACGGCATCCGCTTCTACCACCGCGGCGGCAAGCTCAACCCCCTGGTCCTCGAAACAGACGTGCACCCCGGATTCATGACGGACTGGCAGCAGCCGCTCATCGTCGCCCTGACCCAGGCCGAGGGCGTTTCGATTGTCCACGAGACCGTGTACGAGAACCGGTTCGGCTTCACCGATGCATTGATCCGCATGGGCGCCAATATCCAGGTCCACCGCGAGTGCCTCGGCAGCGTGCCGTGCCGCTTCGGCCAGCGCAACTTCCTGCACTCCGCCGTCATCTCCGGTCCGGCGCAGCTCAAGGGCACCGACATCGACGTCCCGGACCTGCGCGGCGGATTCAGCCACCTCATTGCCGCCCTGGCCGCCACTGGCACCTCCCGTGTCACGGGCATCGACATCATCAACCGCGGCTACGAGCGCTTTACCGAGAAGCTCGCGGGCCTCGGCGCCGATTTCGACATCACCTCGGCCAAGTAGCGGGGGTCCCGTGAAGGAATCGGCCAAGAGCCACGCCACGTTCGTGACAGTCGCCGGGATCATCCGGCCCGTGATGAACCTCCTCATGGGAAAGAAGTGGGAAGGCCTCGAAAAGCTCCCCGCCGGGGGCTTCATCGCCGCGCCCAACCACTGCACGGAAATCGACCCGCTGGTGGTGGGGCACATGCTCTACAACCAGAAACGGATGCCGCATTTCCTCGCCAAGGCCGGCCTTTTCAAGGTGCCGGTCCTTGGCGCCGTCCTGCGGTCCACCAAGCAGATCCCGGTGGAACGTTCGACGACGGGGGCGAACCGTTCGCTGCAACTCGCCAAAGAGATCGTGAACGAAGGCGGGGCGATCATCATCTACCCAGAGGGAACCCTGACCCGGGACCCGGCACTCTGGCCGATGAAAGGGCACACCGGTGCCGCGCGGATGGCACTGGAGAGCGGCATTCCCGTCGTGCCCATCGCCCATTGGGGTGCCCAAGAGGTCTTCCCGCGGTATGCGAAACGTTTCTACATTTTCCCCCGCAAGACCTCCCGCCTGGTGGTCGGGGATCCCGTGGACCTGAGCGCGTTTGAGGGCCACCCGCTGGACAAGGCGACGCTCGACGCAGCCACGAATGCCATCATGGACGCCATCACCGGCCTCCTGGCAGGACTGCGTGAAGAGCAACCGCCCGCGCAACGGTGGAACCCGGCGGCGCACAACCAGTCCACACAGGGCCGTTTCGTCGAACGGGGCGGCGCCGAAGATAAAGCCATCCAAGAGGGTGGCGCATCGAACGAGAACATTGGGGACAGCACCGGATGACGGTTAACTTTGAACGAGCAGCATCCGCCACCACAGTGGCCGTTCTGGGGGCAGGTTCCTGGGGTACAACCTTCGCCAAGGTTGTTGCTGACGCCGCCACGGCCTCCGGGGTCGAACGAGACATCCGCCTCTGGGGACGGCGCCCCGAAATCGTGGACCAGATCAACACCCTGCACCGCAATGAGCAGTACCTGAACGGCATCACGCTGCCGTCCAGCATCACTGCATCGAAAGATGTTTCCGAGGTCCTCTCGGGCGCGGAGCTGGTCATCCTGGCCGTGCCGGCACAAACCTTGCGGCCGCAACTGCAGGCCTGGAAAGAACATCTGGCGCCCGGCGCCGTCGTGGTGTCCCTCATGAAGGGCCTCGAGCTCCACACCGATGCGCGCATGAGCGAGGTCATCAGTGCGGAGCTGGACCTGCCTGCCGACCGGGTCGCCGTGGTTTCCGGCCCCAACCTGGCCATGGAGATCGCACGGGAGGAGCCAACAGCCTCGGTGGTAGCCTGCACGGACCCGATCACGGCAGGCTGGATCGCCCGCAGCTGCACTGCCCCTTACTTCCGCCCCTACACCACAAGCGACGTGATCGGCGTCGAAATCGGCGGCATCGTTAAGAACGTGATCGCACTGGCCGTGGGAATCTGCGAAGGAAAGAAGATGGGGGACAACACCAAGGCCTCCGTCATCACGCGCGGCTTGGCCGAAACCTCACGGCTGACCCTCGCCCTGGGCGGCGAAGCCCGGACCATGGCGGGGCTCGCAGGCCTGGGCGATCTCGTGGCGACCTGCTCCTCGCCCCTGTCCCGAAACCACACGGCCGGCAGGCTGCTCGGCAAGGGGCTGACCCTTGACCAGGTCACCGCCGAAATGAAGCAGACGGCTGAAGGCATCAAGTCCAGCCAGGCTGTCAACGAACTCGCCGGAAAGCTCGGCGTCGACATGCCGATCACGGCCGCCGTCGTCGCGGTCCTTGCCGGAAAACTGTCCGTCGATGAACTGGGTCCGCTGCTGCTGTCCCGGGACCTGAAAGCCGAAGGCGACCACTGAGAGTGTCAGGGAACATGACCACAAAAGACCGTCCGGTCCAGTCCAAACCCCGCGTGGCGGTGCTGTTCGGCGGCCGCTCCAGCGAGCACGCCGTCAGCTGCGTGACAGCCGCCGGCGTCCTGGGAGCCATCGACAAGGACAAATACGACGTGATCCCTATCGGGATCGCCAAGACCGGCCAGTGGGTTTTGGCGTCCGGCGGAACCGACGAGTGGTCGCTCTCTGCCTCGTCGCTGCCCGAGGTGGCCCCCTCGGCGCAGACCGTCACCCTGGCCGAGATCGGCGGCGAGCACCAGCTGATCGTCGCAGCCCCGAACACCGTCCCGCAGGAGCTGGGCGCCGTCGACGTCGTCTTCCCGCTGCTGCACGGGCCCTTCGGCGAAGACGGAACCATCCAGGGCCTCCTGGAACTGTCCGACACCCGCTACGTGGGCGCGGGAGTGCTCGCGTCCGCCGTCGGCATGGACAAGCACTTCATGAAGGTTGTCTTTGAATCGGCCGGGCTCCACGTGGGACCCTACATCGCCGTGACTGACCGGCAGTGGCGCAACGATCCCGAGACCGTCCGCAAGCGCGTGGACCAGCTCGGCTTCCCGGTATTCGTCAAGCCGGCCCGGGCAGGGTCTTCCATGGGCATCTCCAAGGTGGACTCCCTCGAGGGCCTCGACGCCGCCATAGAGATCGCCCGCGAGCACGACCCCAAGCTGGTCATCGAGGCCGGCATCACGGGCCGCGAGATCGAATGTGCCGTGCTGGAGGGCCGGGGGACCGATGCTCCCCGGACGTCCATGCCGGGCGAGATCTCGGTCGCGGGCGGCGGCCATGAATTCTATGACTTCAACGCCAAATATGTGGACGACGCCGCGGCCCTCAGCTGCCCGGCCGACCTCCCCGAAGAAGCGATCACCCGTGTCCGGGAACTGGCTGCGCTCGCCTTTGACGCCGTCGGCGGCGAGGGACTGAGCCGGGTTGACTTCTTCTACACCCCTGATGGCGAACTGATCATCAACGAGATCAACACCATGCCCGGGTTTACGCCCAAGAGCATGTACCCGCAGATGTGGAAGGCCTCAGGGTTGGGCTACGCCGACCTGATTGACGAGCTGATCCACCTGGCCCTGAACCGCAAGACCGGCCTGCGCTAGAACGGGGCGGGCGCGGACGCGCCTGCCCGGTTCTACTTGCTGGTGGGGAGGTTCTGCAGGTCCTCTTGACCCACACATTTCCGGGTTGCCGGGATCTTCAGCGCGGCGGCGGAGAGGTCCGCCAGCACGGTGGCCGAACTGATCTTGTCCGGGTCCATCAGGATTTCCGTGGCCGGTTCGCGGCCGAACGTGGTCAGCGTCCACACGGGGTCGCCTTCCTTGATGACCCAGTCGACGTCGTTGACGCTGACGCAGCGGTCCGTCGTGGGGCCGGGAACGTTGACGCCGCAGCGCAGAATCACTTGGGACGGATCGCCCCAGGCCGCCGTGGCCTGGGCATTGGTCTTCCGCAGCTTGGCATCGCCGATCGCGTCCGGCAGGGCAAGCATCATTGGCGCGCACGCCGCGTTCGCGGCATCCTTGGCGGGCGTGACGTCGACAACCGGGGAACATGAGGTCAAGGCCAGGCCGGCTGCGGCGGCCGCCACAGTCAAGGACAGGCGCGCGGAAACCGGACGGCTGAGAGGGAGCATTGATCCAGCTTATCCCGGTCCGCGTGGCGCTATGGTCACGGCCCGGACTGCCCTATATCATGGCCCGGTGGCACTGAGGTGAACAGCTTGTCTTGCCGTCAAGTAGACTGGGGGGACCGTGCACCGCTGGGGTTTTGCCGACAACGACGTTAGTGATGGCCACGACCGCACAAACTTGATTCAATCTCGCACCTGGGGGAGGGCCTGTCGATGACGTCGCGCAGCCAAAAACTGAAGTCAGCACGCGTCGGGCTGGGAGCGCTGCTCCTGGCCCTCTCCATCGCGGGAACGGCTGTTCCTGCCCACGCTGATGATCTGGGTCTTCCGGTCCCACCAGTAGTATCGCCGGCCGAGCCGCCTCCTGCTCCGGCTCCCGATCCTGTTCCTGAACCCGTGCCTGCCCCGGAGCAGCCTGCTGACCCCGCGCCCGAGCCGGCTCCCGTACCCGTGCCAGTCCCCGCGCCCGCTCCCGTCCCCGCGGTACCCGCCCCGGCACCCGCGCCCGCACCCGCTCCCGCTCCTGCCCCCGTCACCGTGCCCACCGCCGCAAGTCCCGCGCCGGTTCCCGGAGTAACCGCACCGCCGGCGCTGGCGCCGGCCCTCGCGCCGCCCGCTGCCAACCCCGCGCCAGTGGAAGAGGCCCCCGCCGAAGCGTCGGCAACACCGACGCCCACACCTTCGCCGACATCAGCGCCGTCGACGGCCCCTGCGGTGATCGCCACCCCCAGCGAGCCCCCCGTCATGGTGAAGTCTGAAGTCAAGGCCGCCGTTGCGGTAGCCACCGGCAGCCCGCTGGGGATTCAGCTGATCACAGTCCTGATCCTGCTCGGCGCGGGTTTGGCCTACTTCCGTTTCCTCGGCGGGAAGACCATGGTCCGTCCCCGCCAAGGCGGGAAAGTAACACTCTAGACATGCGCCACGACTTCGTTGACCGCACACCACAAGGGACGCAGGCCGAGGGCCTTCGGATAACGCTGCTGACCCACTCCTACTGGCCGGAACAGAGCCCTCCCCAGCGCCGCTGGACCGCCATGATCAAGGAGTTTTCCGCATCCGGCTGGGACGTCGACGTCGTGACACCCGTAGCGCACTATCCTTTCGGCCGGCGGGCGCTGCCGCGCAAGATGGCCGGGAGGCCTTTCCAGCCGCAAAAAGGGCAGTTTACCGAGAAGATACTCCGCGTCCCCTACCTCCGCCACGGCAACTCCCGGGCTGCACGTTTGCTGGACCAGTGCTTTTCCGCGGCACTGTCGATTCCGGCCGGTTTCATGGTCCGCAAGCCCGACGTCGTCATTGTCACGGCGCCGGGGCTGCCCTCCCTGGCAGCCGGCTACATTCTGGCCAAGGCCCGCGGCGTGCCCCTGATCGTGGAAATGCGGGACGCGTGGCCCGACCTGGCCCGCGACGCCCGGCTGGTCCAGGGCAGCGTGAAAGGCGTCGTTGAGCGCGTTGTGGATTTTGTCCAGCACCGCGCCGACCTCGTGGTCACCGTGACCGAGGGATTCGCCGCGACGCTTCGGGCGCGCGGCATCCGCAACGTAGCGACCGTCAGCAACGGCGTGCACCTGGACTCCATCCCCGTCATGGGACCGCCGGAACTCGACCGCGACGTCTTTGAAGCTTTGTACCTGGGGAACCACGGCGAGAGCCAGCGGCTGGACGTGGCCATCAGGGCAAGCGCCCTCGTGGGCGACTCCATGCACCTGCACTTGGTGGGCCACGGGACTCAGCGGCCGGCGCTGGAGAAGCTGGCGCGGGAGCTGAAGGCCCCGGTCACGTTTCACGCACCCCTGACCGGGGACGCCATGCTCGAGCGCTATGCGTCGGCCGACACCTGCCTGGTGTCCCTTCGAGACGACTGGAAGTCCTTCGACACCACCGTTCCATCCAAGACCTACGAAGTTCTGGCCATCGGCCGCCACATCACTGCTGTGGTGCGCGGCGAAGCGGCCCGCATTGTCATGGACGCGGAAGCCGGGGACATTGTTGCCAGCTCTCCGGAAGCTGTGGCGGATCTGTGGCGCGAGCTCGCAGCCGACCGAAGCAGGCTGGTCCGCAACGGGGACAGCCGTCAGTGGGTTAAATCCAACGCAGAATATGGACACCTCGCCGGCCGCTACATGCAACTCATCTCTGAGCTTCTGGCGGACGTTCCCAGCAAATGATCCAGCTCCTCAAGAATGCCCGGCTGGCCGCGAGTGTCATCAGCCAACACCTGGTTGATGACCCGGTACTCCTGTACCTGCAAGCTGCCCGCCGTCTGCCCGCCGTCGTGCGCCCTTTCGGCCGGGTTGTGACCGCCGCCTTTCCGAGGAACTCGGTGGCGGTTCCCGTCATCCTCGCCGCGCTCAGCAACGGAAACGACGCCGATGCCAAGCGCCGCCTCGAACTGGCCGCGGATGGCCCCACCCAGGGGGAACCGGCCCGGCGCCTTGCGGACATTGCCCTGTCCGCCGGCCTGCTGGAGATATCGGACGACTTATTGGCCAAGGCAGGAAATGCTCGCGGCCTGAAGTCTGCGCGGGCCCGCAGATTGTGGCATGACGGGGACCTCAGCGGGGCCGTCAAGGCCCTCGACGGCTCCGGCGCTGCAGGACGGCGGCAGCAGGCACGCCTCGCCGGTGAGGCGGCGGTCTACGCCGGCGCAGCCCCGGTGCTCCGTCGGCAGGATTTCGAACCGGTTCCGGGCCGGGTCCTGCATTTGCTCACGAATTCACTGCCGCACACTGCCAGCGGCTACGCCCAGAGATCCCACTCCATCATGGTGGCCCAGCGGGAAGCGGGCTGGGGCGTCCTGGCGGTCACGAGGCTCGGGTACCCCGTGCAGGTCGGCAAATTCCTGGCGCGGGCCACCGACGTCGTGGATGGCGTCCGTTACCGGCGTCTCCTCCCGTCGCGGCTGGCCCTCACCATGGACGCGCGTCTGCAGCAACAGGCTGAGGAATTACTGCGGGTGGCCCTGCAATTCAGGCCGACCGTCCTGCACACCACCACACACTTCGTCAATGGATTGGTGGTCCGGGCCGTGGCCGAGGCCCTGGGCATCCCGTGGGTGTACGAGGTCCGCGGCCAACTGGCAGACACGTGGGCCGCCACGCGGGGACCTGCGGCACGGGACAGCGAAAAGTACGCGCAATTCCAGGCCCGGGAAACCGAAGTCATGCGCGACGCCGATTTGGTGGTGACGCTGGGCCATGCCATGAAAGCCAATATTGTGGCCGCGGGCATTCCGGGCGGGAAGATCGTCATCGCTCCCAATGCCGTGGGCGGGGCGTTCCTCGACCAGCCCGGGGGCGCCGCAGAAGCGCGCCGCGAACTCGGCCTGCCCGGGGACGGACTCTACATCGGCACGGTCAGCAGCCTGGTCGCGTATGAAGGCCTGGATGACCTGGTCCGCGCGTTCGCGCTCCTGGCGCCGGAATTTCCGCAGCTGCGCCTGCTGATTGTTGGGGACGGCGTGGCCGGTCCCGCGTTGCGGGAGCAAGTCCGGGGCCTCGGCCTGGCCGAGCGGGCGATCTTCACGGGCAGGGTGCCCCGGGATCAGACCCCGCTTTATCATCAGGCCCTGGACGTGTTCGTGGTGCCGCGCAAGGACCTGGACGTGACCCGTGCCGTGACCCCGCTCAAGCCGGTCGAGGCGCTGGCGAGTGCACGGCCGGTGGTTGGAAGCGACCTGCCCGCACTTCGGGAGATAATAGACGACGGCGGCAACGGGCTTCTGGTCCCTGCCGCGTCACCGGTCGAGCTTGCGCGCACGATCTCGGCGCTGTTGCTCGACGCGAGCCGACGGGCGTCGATGGGGCGCGCTGGCCGGGCCGCAGTCCTGGCCGAGAGGACCTGGGCGGCCAACGCCGAGGCGCTGGCCGCGCGTTACGCTGGGCTGCACCATGAACATGAGGAGATCGAGTAGTGTCCGCAGATAGTGCAATAGACCCGGAGCCGGTGGCTGTTCAGCCTCTCTCCGTGGACATGCGGCGGCTGACCCGTGTCGGTTCGCGGCCCAACTTCCTGGACTATCTTGTTCAGCTCTGGGACTTCCGGCAGTTCATTTTTTACGATGCCCGCGCCCGGGTGCAAAGCGGAACGCGGCGAGATCGACTGGGCAGCGCATGGCTGCTCCTGAACCCCATTTTCAACGGCCTGACCTACTTTCTGATTTTCGGATTGTTGCTGAAGACCAGCCGCGGTGTTGAGAACTACGTGGGCTACCTGGTGGTGGGAATCTTCGTGTTCCAGTTCAGTTCCGGTGCCATCACCTCCGGCGCACGCTCGATCCGGAGCAACAAGTCGATTGTTCAGGCATTTAACTTCCCGCGCGCCGCACTCCCCATCGGCGCCAACGTGCGCGAACTGCTTTCGGCTGTGCCCCTCATGCTCGCCATGCTCCTGATCGTGGTGGTGCTGCCTCCAGCCGAGAACATCACCTGGCTGTGGGTACTGGTGGTACCGGCCATACTCCTGCAGTCGCTATTCAACCTCGGAGTGGGGCTCATCCTTGCCCGGGTTATCTCCCGCGTTCACGACGTCACGCACCTGCTGCCCTTCGCGCTGCGGGCGTGGATGTACGGATCCGCGATCTTCTACACCTACGAGCGTTTTGTCACGCATCCCCAAATGCTCGCCGCCATCAAGCTCAATCCCTTGTTCAACGTCATTGACATAATCCGGGATTGCGTCCTCTACGCCCGGGTTCCCCAGTGGCAGTCGTGGGCAATCCTTGCGGCCTGGGCCCTGGGAGCGCTGGCTGTTGGGCTTGTCTACTTCTGGAAGGGGGAGGAATCCTATGGACGCGGGTGAAAGGGAAATCTTCATCGAGGGACATCCATGCGTGGTCGTGGACAGCGTGCGGATGCGTTATCGCGTCGCCTCAAGCGCTGCTTCGGACACTGACGCCGACACCGCCAAGCCCCGGTTCCTGCGCCGCGCCGTCAACAAGCCGCACATGGTGACCGTGCAGGCCCTGAACGAGCTCTCCCTGGTGGTGGAGCGAGGCGAATCCGTCGGTATCATTGGCCGCAACGGGTCCGGAAAAAGCACGCTGATGAAGATCATCAGCGGTCAATCCAAGCCGACGTCGGGGGCCGTGTATGCCTCCAGCACGCCGATCATGCTCGGCGTCAACGCAGCCTTGGTCCAAGACCTGTCGGGGGACCAGAATGTCATCCTGGGGTGCCTTGCCATGGGCATGAGCCGGGCCGAAGTGGACGAAAAGTTCAACAGTATTGTCGAACTGTCCGGACTCGAGAAGTCCATTCACTTACCGATGAAGTCTTATTCGTCGGGCATGGCGTCCCGCCTCCGGTTTGCCATCGCCGCGAGCGTCGATCCCGAGATTCTCCTGGTGGATGAGGCGCTCAATACCGGTGATGCCCAGTTTGGTGACCGCAGTAAATTGCGGATGGACGAACTCCGCGAGCAGGCCGGCTGCGTCTTTCTGGTCAGCCACAGCCTGGACACGATCAAGGCAATGTGCACACGCGTGATTTGGCTCGACAAGGGCGATCTCATCATGGACGATGAGCCGGAAATCGCGATCAAGGCCTATCAGGACTTCACCCGTCACCTGTCCAAAGGCAACAACATTTCAGCCGCCAAGATTCTCGACGACGCCAAAGCGAATCTTGTGGCAACCGAGGTCCGTGGGCGGTCCTCACGCCGGAGCCGAGGCTGATGCCGGGTCTCCGGGAGGTCCGGAAAGGCCTGTGGCATCTGCGCAGGGGCGGTGTGGCGCAGTACAAGACCTGGCGGTCCCGCGAGCGGACCGAACAGGGCTTCGCCGCGCCCCGCAACGTGCAGGGCGTGGAAGCGGCCTGGACGGGGCGGGGGCGCAAACGCCGGCTCTCGCTCATTCCGGCCGCCCTTCCACAGCACCAACCGTCCCGGCCCGACGTCCGGGCCGCGGTGATCCTGGACGACTTTTCCGCCCTGGCCTTCGGCTATGAGTGGACCACCAGCGCCGTACACCCCCACACCTGGCGCAGCGATCTTGCATCCGACGCCGTCGACCTCCTGTTCGTGGAGTCGGCCTGGGCGGGAAACGGCGGCCTGTGGCGCGGAAAGCTGACCGGCCCCAGCGGGCCCAGCAGCGAGTTCCGCGCGCTGGTCCAGTGGTGCCGGGAGCAGGGGATTCCCACAGTTTTCTGGAACAAGGAGGACCCGCCGCACTATGACGACTTCCTGCCCGCTGCCCGGCTGTTTGACCACGTCTTCACCTCTGACTCCGGCCGCATAGCCCAGTACACCGAGGATCTCGGGCATGACCGCGTAGCCGTGCTCCCGTTCGCGGCCCAGCCGGCCATCCACAACCCCGTGCGGCCCGGACACGGCCGGCACCAGCGGGACGTTGCCTTTGCCGGGATGTACTTTGCCCACAAATATCCCGAACGCCGTGCCCAGATGGACCTCCTGCTCGGCGGGGCGCTGGACGCGTCCACCCGGATGAAGACAGGGCTGGAAATCTTCTCCCGCCAGCTCGGCGGCAACGCCGAGTACCAGTTCCCGGCACCGCTGGACTCGCACGTGGTCGGTTCGCTGACGTACGCGCAGACGCTGTCCGCCTACAAGGCTTACAAGGTCTTCCTCAACGTCAATTCGGTTGTGGACTCGCCCAGCATGTGCGCCCGGCGCATCTTTGAAATCTCGGCGTCCGGGACACCGGTGATCACCGCGCCCAGCCAGGCCATGGGACAGTTTTTCACCCCCGCGGCCGTGCCCGTGGCCGCCACCCGCAAGGAAGCGGAGCACCTCACCCGGGCGCTGGTTTCCAACCCGGAGCTGAACGACCGCACGGCCCACCTGGCCCAACGCACCATCTGGTCGCACCACACGTACTCCCATCGGGCGGCCACTGTCTTGCACCATGCCGTGCCAGCAATCGCGGCGGGCGCGCCGCGGCCGTCCCTGTCCGTGCTGTTGCCGACCATCCGGCCCCAAAACCTGGAAAAGGTCTTCCGGACACTGGCCGGCCAGCGCGGCGTGGAGCCGGAGCTGGTGCTGCTCACCCACGGCTTCCAGCTCTCAGCCGAACGCCTGGCGGAGCTGTCCGAAAAGTCCGGGCTCCGCAACGTCGTGCTCCTTGAGGCACCGCGGGACGTGTCACTGGGGGAGTGCCTGAATATGTGCGTCGCCGCGGCCAGCGGGCAGGTCCTCACCAAGATGGACGACGACGACCACTACGGCCCGCACTATCTGAGTGACCAGCTCCATGCCCTGTCCTACTCCGGCGCCGATGTTGTGGGGAAACAAGCCCACTACATGCATCTTGAGACGACGAACGCCGCGATCCTGCGGTTCGCGGCCCGGGAACACCGGTTCACCGACTTCGTGATGGGGCCAACCATCATGGCCCATAGGGAAGTTTTCACGGACCACCCCTTCCTCCAGGTCAGCATCGGCGAGGACACAGGATTTCTCCGTGCCGCCCATGCCGCCGGTAGGATCATTTACTCGGCGGACCGCTTCAATTACTTCCAGGTCCGCACCGGTGACGGACACACCTGGCAGGTGGAGGACGCAGAGCTGCTCGCGTCCGGAGACTTGAAATTCTATGGAAAGTTAAATGAACATGTTGACATCTAAGGCTGCCGAGACCGAGGCACCCATCAGGACAGTCGCCGTCGTCGGACTCGGTTACATCGGGCTGCCCACGGCGGCCATCCTGGCCACCAATGGTCTCGAGGTGATCGGCGTCGACGTCAATCCGATCACCGTGACCGCCATCAACAACGGCGACGTGCCCTTCGTGGAACCTGACCTGGGCGTCCACGTCGCGGGCGCGGTGAGCCAGGGGAGGCTCCGGGCCCAGCTCGAAACGCCCGCCGCGGATGCCTACATCGTGGCCGTGCCGACCCCGTTCAAGGCGGACAAGTCGGCCGACATGTCCTATATTGCTGCCGCCGCCCGCGCTATCGCCCCGCAGCTGAGCGGCGGGGAACTGGTAATCCTCGAGTCGACGTCGCCTCCCGGCAGCACGCGCCGCCTCGCCGAGCTGATCCTTGGGCTGCGCCCGGACCTCAGCCTGGACGGCCACGACGGGAAGCCGAAGCTTCTGGTGGCGCACTGCCCTGAAAGGGTGCTGCCGGGCCGGATAATGATCGAGCTGGTGACCAACGACCGGGTGGTCGGCGGTCTTACATCTGAGGCTGCGGAAGCCGCCGCCGCCCTGTACGCAGTGTTCTGCCAGGGCGAAATCCATCTCACGGACGCCGCAACGGCGGAAATGTCCAAGCTCGTCGAGAACGCCTACCGCGACGTCAACATTGCCTTCGCGAACGAGTTGTCCGTCATCAGCGACAACCTGGACATCGATGTGTGGGAACTCATCCGCTTGGCCAATCACCATCCCCGGGTCAACATCCTCCAGCCCGGCCCCGGCGTCGGCGGCCACTGCATCGCCGTGGACCCCTGGTTCATCGTGGCCGCCGACCCCGAGAATTCGACGCTGATCCGGACTGCCCGCGAGGTCAACGACGGCAAGCCTGGCTACATTGTGGAACAGGTCCGGAAGGCTGTCGGCGACGACAGCCGTCCGACTATTGCCTGCCTGGGCCTGGCCTTCAAAGCAAATATCGACGACGTCCGGGAATCTCCGGCCGTGGAGATCGTCCGGCGTGTGGCTATGCAGCATCCGGATGCCGAGATTTTGGTTGCAGCACCGCACAAGGATCACCTGCCGCAGGAACTAGCCGTGATTGAGAATATCCGGCTGGTGGAAACGGACAAAGCCATTGAGGCTGCCCAGGTAGTGGTGCTGCTGGTGGACCACGACAAATTCCGCGACATCGAGCCCAGCAGCCTCGAAGGCAAGCGGCTCATCGATACCCGCGGTTTCTGGCGCTGACGGAACAGGCGAAACTGACACTCGATGTTCAGGCAGAGGTTTCGCGTGCAATAAAGAAAATGGGGACAAATTGAATTCTGATCCAACTGCCAGGCTGCTTCCCGCCGGCAGGCATTTCGCGGTGACGTGGAGCCTGCCATCGGAATTTGCGGGACGAACGAACGCCATGTTGCATCGTTCACGATCCTTCGCGTCCGAGGGTGGGGCTCCTGTCGACATCCTGACTTTCGACGACTTCCGGGACTATTCAACACTCCGCGGAGTGTTGACAGACCGGGGTTTCCTGTCGGAAGGCACGCGCATCCTGAATCTCTGGGAAGACCTCCCAGCCATGGCTCAATTCATCGGCTCCCAGCCGGCGCTTGACTCGGAATACGAAGAGGGCGCTTTTGCTTCGTACTCTCCGTTGGCCATGCAGCCTTCCGCGAAGCTTGTCGAGCTGGAGGGCCCTCATAAGCGTCTGGCCCGCTATGCGGACGACGGGAAGACGCTGTTGCAGGTCGATCATTTTCGCTCGGACGGCTCGCTCCTCTTATCGGATCGGCACGATGCGAAGCTGCTCGGGGTGCACGGGGGCCGGTCGCTAACACTTTGTGACGCTGCAGGCCTTCCGCTTCAGGAGTGGGGATCGGCCTGGGGTTTGTATCGATCGTGGCTCGACTACGTGCTGGCGGGGGAGCAAGCGTACTTTGTGGTCGACAACAAGAACACGGCGCGCTTCATGGCGAGTTACCAGCGTGAACACGCCGTGGTGCTCTATCAAGTCCATGAGAACCACTTGGAAGACCCCTCCGCAGGCTTCGCCTCGGAGCTTACCGCGTCCGCTGAGGAAGTGTTCCCTCGCTTGGAAGGCTTCGACGGTGTTGTATTCCTCACCGAGCAACAAGCTGTTGACGTGCGCCGGAGGTATGCGCAGGCTGGTAACTGGTACGTGATCCCGAACGGACGGTCCCTCGCCGCCGGGCCGGAAGCTGACAGTGCGCGCAGCGAACGAACCGGAATGCACGCCGCGACCCTCAGCCACCGGAAACGCGTTGACCATTCTGTCAGGGCCATCCACTTGGCGAACACCACGTTGTCGGCCCCTGTCGGGTTGAAGATCTTCGGCGATGGGTCCCAGCGGTCCCAGTTGGAAGAACTGGTCACCGATCTCAACGAAACCGGAAATGTTCAGCTGATGGGCCATGTCACGAACGCCCAATCTCATTTCAAAGACGCGTCCTTTTCGCTGCTGACCAGCACGTCCGAGGCGTTTGGCCTGGTAATTGTGGAGAGCATGGCCGCCGGGTGCATCCCTATCGTTTATGACCTGCCGTACGGACCCGCCTCTATCATCACCAATGGCGTCAATGGCTTTCTTGTCGAGTATGGCAACGTGGAGGAACTTGCACGCTGCATAGCCGAGTTCGTCGACATGCCTCCGTTGCAAGTCCAGGAGATGCGCCAGGCTGCGCGAACCAGGGCCGACGACTTCTCCGATGCGAATGTCGTGCGGCAATGGGTGGAGGCCATGAATCATGCAGCTGAGGGCAAGCGAACCAAAGGGATCGACCACACGGTAGAGATAGAAGACTCAGCGTGTTTGTACAGCGCGGGTGGTGGCCTGGAGGTGCGCGCCACCTTAAGGCTGCACCTGCAGCAGCCGATTTGGCAGGAACGCGTCCCGGCCTTCTACTGCAGGCTCCGCCTCCGGCCTGGTGAAGCATTCTTCCGCGTTGCATCAACAGGCTTTAGCAAAGACGCATCGGGCAGGTATGCCGTCAGATTCCCGTTCGAGTCGGACGTTCTTAACGCCATGGGCGGCAGCACGGCCGACGTCTTTCTTGAGACGAGAATCGGCGAGGCTACTACGGTGACACGGATGCCGTTGGCGGAAGTCAAAGCAGCTCCCCGTGTGTATGCAACAGTGCACGGCAACATGAGTATCAGCTTCGCCTGACCTCACACTTGAAAACCACAGATACGAGTCACAAATGTCTTCAACAAATGACCAATTGCGTTCGCCGATAGAACTACCGTCGGGGTATCACTGTGCCGTCACGTGGGGGATACCCGCGGACTTCGGCGGGATGACCAGCGCTCTTCTGCGACGCTCGAGGGCCTTTGTCCGTGAAGCCGGAGTGCCGGTCGACGTCCTCACCTTCGAATACGACAGCGGACTCGACGACTTGCGCTGCGAGATGCAGGTTGCGGGCGAACTGGTTCCGGGCATGCGTCTGCGGAACCTCTGGGAAGAATTGGCAGCCCTGCCGGACCCGGACGTGTCTGCGGCCCGCGGAGACAAGAACCTTGTGGGAAATTTCGCGCCAATCTCTGACGAGGAGCCCTGTACTGCGGAAATTTCCCGGGGATCCCTCGGACGGAGAATACGCCTCGATGCCGCGGCGGAAAAAACGCTTCAAATTGATTATTTCCGTGCGGACGGGAGTCTTTTCGTCTCGGATCAGCGCGACATCAACGACCGGGGTGTGGAGGGCGGCCGGCTTATTACCCTTTGTGACCACAACGGGGAGCCTGTAGCAGGCTGGAACAAGATGTGGCCTCTGTACCTTTTCTGGCTGGACATGGTTGTGGGCACCCAGGAGACCTTTATGATCGTGGACAGTAAGACCACCGCGAATTTCATCACGCGTTTCCGCCGCGACAATGTGGTGACCCTGCACCTTATCCACAATTCGCACATGGCATCCGGCCAGGTACCCCCGAACGGCGAGTTGAGCTCCGTACGCCGTTATGTCTTTGAGCGGTTGGATACCTATGACGGGATCGTGCTGCTGACTGAGCGCCAGAAGGATGATGTGGATGCGGCGTTCGGGCCCGGCAACACATTCGTGGTGCCCAACAGCACCGAACTACCGGAACAACTGCCGTCTTCGGCCGGACGCTCCCAGGACCACGGGGTGATGCTGGCGGGCCTTACGCACCGTAAGCGCATAGACCACGCCATACGAGGAATTGGGAAGGCAAATGCCCTGGCCGGAGCGCCGTTCGACCTGACCATCTATGGCCAAGGCCCGGCCCGGAAACAGCTGGAGACACTCATCTCCAAGCTGGGCCTGAACCAGAGTGTCCACCTTGGCGGCTTTGACAGCGAGCCCAGGGAGCGGCTCTCGCAGGCTTCGTTCATGCTTCTGACCAGCCGCATGGAAGGCCTCCCGCTGGTGCTCCTGGAAGCGATGAGCGTTGGCTGCATTCCGATCGCGTACGACATGCCCTACGGACCGGCCGACATCATTGTTGATGGTGTCAATGGATATTTGGTCGAGGCCGGGGATATCGAGGGGCTGGCCAAGCGGATCGCCCGGCAGGGATCACTTTCGAGCGTGGAAATGGAAGCCATGCGGCATGCCGCCAGGGAGACCGCTGAGCGCTTTGATGACCGCTCCGTGACACTCCAATGGGGCCGTGTGATGTCGCAGGCCGTTGACCGCAAACTGCACCAGATGGCGGGATCGCTCTACGCATAACGTCAAGAGCAAAAGGCAGAGGACCCGTGGTCCTGTTAATCTGGCCTGGATGTAGTTGAAATCCAGCCGAACAGAACCACGGGTCCTCAATTTACGTGCGCGGGAACTGTCTCCTAGGGGAGCTGGACTGTCGCTTTGACCATGTTGTGGTCAGAGGGAATGGTGCCGATGAAGTTCCCACTCGAATCGACATTGACCACGGTGCGCCACTCGACCACGCGCATCTTGGACGTGAAGATATAGTCCAAGTAGGTGCCGTTGCCCCATGAGTTGCGCGCGTTCGCGAGACGGTTGAAAGCGTTGAAGCTGTCGTAGTTCGCACCCACCGTCTTCTCAGCTGTCGCCGTTCCACTGGGCAGATCGGAGGCATACGTGTTGCCGAGCGGATCAATATATCCGGCTGCAGTCAGGACGTCGTAAGGGGCATTTGTCGGTGCTGTCCACTTGTGCGAGTTCAAGTCACCGGTCAAGAGCACGGGGAAGTTGCTGGGATTCCGTTTCTTGACTTCCGCTGTGATGGCTTGTGTCTGCCGCTTACGCAGATCCTGGAGGTCAGTTCCGCCGCCGGGCTCCAGGTGCGTGTCGCCGACAAAGAATTTCTTGTTTGTCGACTTTTGGGTGAAGATGCCCCAGGCCAAGTAGCGGGGGTTGTCTGTTGCCCGGATTACCGGAAGTGCCAGGGAACCCTGGCTGACCAGGGACACCTTGGAAGCATTGTAGAAAAGCTTCGTGCCCTGCGAAGCGCCCTTATCGGCGTACACGCAGGCAGTGGGCGTAGTGTCCTTCACGCAGTTATTGCGCTTGTTATTGGCCAGCTGGTAGTTGGCGCCGGCCGCCTGGAGCCGCTCTTGGAGATCCTCAAATTGGGAGACCCCACCTGGCCTTGAGTCATCCTTGAGCCACCCCTGGGAAGCTTCCTGTACACCCATCACGTCTGGCATTTGCGCCTTGATATTGGCGACGACGGAGGCCCGGCGACCAGCCCACGTCAGTTCATTGGCGGCTCCCGCGAAGCAGTTGGCACACTTCACGTTGTAGCTTGCAATCGTTAGTGGATTGACCACGGGGGCTATCACGAGTGCAGCCTTTGTTTTGGCGGTTATGGAGGCTGAATACGGGCTTAGATTCGTAGTGCCGTCCGCAGAGATGACCCTGACCCGAAAGTAATAGGTGGTGTTGCTTTTAAGTCCGCGCATCTCGGTGGAAGTGGTTGTGTACCGGTTGTAGGTCGAGTCCGAAAAGTCGGCTTTGGCGGAGTACTGGACACGATATCTCGGCGCGCCGCTAACAGCGTTCCAGGAAAGGAAGACGGACGTGCTTGTTTGAGCGGGCGACTTGAGACCAGATGGGGCCGGAGTGGCGGCATTTGCACCGGCGGCGCCGAAAGGAAGGAGGAGTATTGCCATGATCAGAATAGAGAGCGGACGAAGACGAAACGTTGAGCCGCGACTGTTTGTTGGCATGCGAGACCTTATCAATGGGACGTTGGCACCAGAAAGGCACGAGACGGTGCGAGTAAATGCTGCGCTTAGGCGATGCAAGGTGCTGTGGGACACCATAGTCTGGCACGCGCTAATCCATCAGCACAACGCGCAAGGCCATACTGTGATTTAGCCCTCAATTGCTCACACCCTGCTCTTGGATGATAAGTGCTCGTTGACCATTCGCGGGCCATATTGCGGAAAAACTGCGTTTCACCTGAGGTTTGCCGACTCCCATTCTCCTTCGGCCAGCACGTGCCTGGGACCGCACTGCGGTAAGGTTGCTGATGGTCCAGAGAGCGGGCATTAGAGACACTGAGGGACAGCAATGACGGTAATACTGAAGGGCCAGGACATCCGGGAGTACTCGGACGCAAAAGGGAACAGAATTGTAGGGTCGCCCGCTTGCTCCCCTGGCGCCTCGATAGAGTTCAAGGGCTCCAATTGCCTGGTCGTCTTTGGAAGCGGATCCAAGTTCGGCGGATCAATTGTTTTTCACCGGGACAACTCATCGGTGACGATGGGGGTGTGGGCCTGGTACCGGGGCCGGATCACCTTGGGCCTGGACTGCACTGTTTCAATGGGCGACAAGTTTTACAGCGGGTTTGACCTGCAGATAACGACGGCGGAAGGCGCAAACATTACGTTCGGCGATGATGTGCTGATCGCCAACCAGTGCCGCATCCGCGCTGACGATTCCCACCCGATCTATGACGGCGTCACGGGTGAGCGCATCAACCATTCCGAGTCCATCACGGTCGGTGACCATGTGTGGATAGGCCAGGAAGTTTTCGTGATGCCTGGCTCTACGATCGGCAGCGGGTGCGTGATCGGGGCACGAAGTGTTGTCACACGGTCGCGTCCAGTCCCGCCGTTCACTCTCGCCCTGGGGTCGCCGGCCACGGTTCATCGCGAAAAAATCAATTGGGTCCGCAAGCATCTCCAAATGAACGAGATTCCGGACACCGTCCCTTCGATCTTTTCCGCTGATGAGCTAGTTGGAAGCTAGGCCCTCAGCCACGAGTCCGACAGCGGGATTGTCGTCCGGCTCCTGGCCCCTCACATAAAGATTATTGATAATCCGGAGAAGCGCCGAAGCAGTCGCGCTCGGAACCGCCTCAAGTCGAACTCGCGCGACGATATATTTCCCCGACCTAAAAAGGCAGCCGGTTTGGGAAACCACTCTCTCCAGTAGCTTCTGGCCGACCGCATCTCTGGCATGCAATTTGACAACGATGTCATCGTCGGTCAGTACCATATCGATCGCGACTCGCCGACGGCTCCATTCCATGTCCAGGACCAGGCAGCGAGTGGAATAGAACCATAGCTTTGTGGCATGCAAACCGAGTGTCTTGTCCTGCTCCAGTATCCCCTGAAGTGCAACCAGGGTTTTGTGGGGGACCACCAGCATGGGACTCTCCGCAGCGACTGGACCGTCAACCTCAGCTGAATCCAGGTCAAAGGCATGCCTCACCGCATCTACGAGGGCTTGATCGGTCCTTTGATTACTTGGCGTGAACTTTCGCGTGCCCGTTCGAGACCGCTTCCAGTCAGAACTAATGGCCATGAAGTGTCGGTGCATCACGTCTGTGGTCTCTGTGGTGTCGGCGCCCGGGACGCCGTGTGTTTTCCACTGTGCTACTTCGGGGATATCGGCAGGCCTTGCTGCCCACTTGGCAGTAGCGTTCCCCCTCGAAATGTCATACGTGGAAAAGTCCGAATGCCGGGGGACGCGTCCGGGCACGGCCGACGTCTTTTCGATCCATCGGCCGGGGTACCGGAGCACCGGAGCCGACGAGGAGTCCAGCACGTCGAAAACGGATTTCCTGTCGTTGGCCAGGACCAACTCGTCGACATCTGCGTTGATGACTGCTTTGGCCAAGGGGAGAAATCTCCACCGTGCGTGTTCCATAATCCCGTATTCACAGAAATCCGAGTCCCAAGGGGCATCGTTCAACCCGTCCCAACCGCCGCCCTGGGGGCCGAACTTGAAAGGCCAGCGCACGACTACTACTGACGTGAGCCCGTCAACGGATCCGACAGTCTGCAGGACTTCCTCAGGTGAGTAGGCAGTCGACCCGTTATCGTAAATCAGCAGGCCGGTGATGCCATGGTGCTTGACGTGGAATTCCGCCCAATCGCGGATCCAGATCAAGTGGTTGTCTTTAGACTTCGTGAACAGGACATTCAACCCGGCGAAAACTTCTCGCAGGTCGGGGCCTACGGAAGTAGAAATCGAGAATTCATCCGACAAGATCGAAATGAACGTGGATCCCTGCGGCGACGGAAGAAATGACCGTTGCGTGCGGTCCATATCTTCAAGATGCGCCGGAAGAACACGGCCACTGTCGTCAGTGAATTCAGCGCGATCAAGCGCCGCCTTCAAATTGAGGAGCGGTGGTCCAGAAAGCACGATTCTATCATCGGATTGAAAGACGTCGTAAAAGAGGGTCGTAGAATCGAATTCCTCACTGTAGCTGTGTTGTCTCTGATTGAGGGGCCTGGGCGCGGATCGCACCAGAGGAGTCGCCCCGGCCATCGTGATTGAGGATGGCTCTACAACCATCCGAACGTTTTGTTTGCGCGCCATGGACAGCGTTCGTTCTCTCTCTGCATGTGAAAATTCTTCAAATCGACCAGACGGTTCTTCGCGCCTGGCTTCCAGCTCCGCGAATAAACTTCTTTGGATTATTTCTATCCGGGGCCCGCCAGGAGTCCTCCGTGTTTTGGACCGAGCTTGAAGTGTTTGTCCCTGTGGCCGCTTCCGTCAAAACCAAACCCGTTGGAATCCTCTCCAAACCGTGGTGCAAGTCCCTCGGCAAGTATTGTTAGGAGGGAAACGACGAACGGAACATTGTAGTGGAGCGTCTGAAGATGATTTCGGGTCAGATCTGACGCTGTCGAAATGAGACTAAAATTCGAGTAACGGCGGAAATAAGGCAGAACCTCATCGAGATAATCTATGCAATGGGGATCGTACGGAGAAGTGATCAGGTATATGTTTCGATCTCTGTTGGAGTCGGACCGGACAACTTCCGGAACTAATGAATTCAGCCACTCGATGTCCGTCGCGAGCGTATTGCCGCTCATGTACTCGATGATCGCTGTTCTTTTTCGATTCAACAGGTAGGAGCCTATGGCGAGCTGGGGTGTTAGGGCCAAAATATTCTTGGCATTGCACCTAATTCCAAGACGCAGTGCGGCCGAACCGCCCTTGGACATCCCCACCATCGTGCAGTCGCTGCTGCTCAGGCCCAGTTGATCTATTACTTCAGCGATGAGCTGCGAAACCGCCACCTCGATTTCGAAGTTACGATTCTCGGTCAGGTAATAGGAATATTCCGCGCCAAAGTCGTCGTAGATCCAAAGGAGATTGGCCCTGTTGTGGGCCAGCAGTGGACCGTCGTGGTCGAAGTCAAGCCAACTTCTATCGGCGCGGATGGAGGTAAATATGACAATGAGGTGCTTAGCCCCCTTCCGCGCGGCTCGAAACTTGAAGTTTACGGGACGCGCGGAGGATGTATAGGGACTAACCAACTTCATGTGGACTTCTCATTCCTTCCGGGAACTTCGCTACTGACAGTATCGTGGTCGCGGCCTGCCGCAATCCAATTAGACCCTGGCCGGGTCCCCTTCAGTGAGATTGTGGGTCAAGAACTGGTTCAGCGCGCTCGCAACGTAGGTCGAAGGATCAAAGTGTTCATGGGGAAGCTCGCCACGCTCGGCTGCTGCCAGCCCCGCAAGCAGACCGTCCTCCGAGTTCTCCACAATCAGGCCATAGCGGTCCTGCAGGACATCCCGCGGTCCAGGCATCTCGGTGCAGACAATCGAAACACCCAAAATCATGGCCTCAAAGAGGACCATAGGTTGGCCCTCGTGGAGAGATGACAGGACGAAGCAATGGGCGTGCTTCAGCGCCGGGTACGGATTCGCCCGCTGGCCGGCCAGCCAGATGTAGTCGGAAGCCTTCTGGCCGACGATCAGCTTCTCGAGTTCATAGCGGAGGGGCCCGTCACCGACGATCATGAGCCTAGCTCCGGGATGGGAGTCGTGGAAACGCACGAAGGCCCTGATCAGTTTTCGATGGTCCTTTTCCGGGGACAACCGACCAATTGCGATGAAGTTGTAGAGTCCGCCCTCGAACCACTCGGCGATGTCGCTGTCGAGGGGTTCCGCGGCTCCCTTGTTAACCCGGCCCGGGTCGATCTGGTTATCGCAGTGCGTGAACGCTGTGCTCTCGAGGGCGTAGGGTCCGGCCAATTCGCGGCGGTTCCTGTCGGAAACGCTGGACGCCACGGAGATGAGCGCGTCGAAATCACGGTACAGCCGGAAAATGATTTCCAGCACGGGGAACTTCATCAGCTTTTCGTTGGCCATGTCGTTGTGCATGTAAATCGATTTATGCGCATGGTCCGGACCATAGGCCACCAAACTTGACCAGTACGGCGCATACCCGTCGAACTCGATGACCGAATCAAACTGGCTGTCACTGAAGATTCGACGGAATTCACGGGCAAAGGACGAGCGATAGATCTGCCACTGTGCCGCTGAAGGCAGGTCCAGGTTCGCCGTCAACTTTCGCGCGATCCAGCGTTCCTCCGGTGTGTGGGACTGGACACCGACCTTGCCGATGATCTGGACGTGGTCAGGCAGTTCCCTGAATTTTTCCAGTCTCGCGGGATTGGCTGCCAGGACTGCAGGTTCAACTACCAGGACGGCACGGAAACGCGAGGTGTCCAGACTGGAGACCAAGTTCCGAAAGGACGTTGCAATGCCGTTAGGGAGCAGTCCGTGGTGGAACAGGAGAGTGGTCTTCTCCTCGGCAGGTTCATCAGCCAGTCCGTCGGGGTCGTCCTCGAGGAAGAACCGGACCACTCTCTTGGCGGAGTTGCCATCCTCCCAGGGGCAGAACTGATCCTTGGCAGCCAGATACCGAGGATCGGAGGCCGGATCACTAGTCAGCGAATTCTGGATGCTTGCCGCGAGATCCGACCTTTCCCGCACGAGGGTGCCGGGCATCTCCTCCATGTCGAAGTAGAGACCGCGGTCCTGTGAGTAGTCGTCCAGATCGAAGGTATAGAAGACGATAGGCCGGCCCGTGGGGAGGAAGTCGAAGAAGATGCTCGAATAGTCCGTGATGAGCACGTCCACCGCGGAAAGCAGGTCATTCGTGTCGATATCACCGGGGACGATCGAGGAGCCGGCATCGAATCCGTCGAGGAGTCCCTCCGTGAGGCGGTGGGCCCGGAAAAACAAGTGATGGTTGGCTCCGCGCATGGCGGCGAGGTCTTCCTGAAGTTTGCTGGCGTCGACGAATCTGTCGTCCGAGGCGCCGCGCCAGGTGGGAGCGTAGAGAACCACCGGCTTCGAGTCATCCGCGGCGATGCCCAGCTGGGACCGCAATTGAAGGCGTTTGGACTCGTCAGCGTTTACCAGGCCGTCAATTCGTGGTGAGCCTGTGACCGCAATCTTGCCCCGGAAAAGGCCCTCAATGTCGTGGCGCTGGATCAAGGCCTGGGACGTGTGGCGGTTCGGACTCATCATGTGGGTTGACTGCAGGAAGTTCCTGGCGATGTTGGCGTGGGCGACGGGACCGCCGGCCATATCCCGGCCCAGGGTCTTCAACGGTGTCCCATGCCAGGTGTTGAGGTACTTCTGGCCATCCTTGCGGATGAAATACGGCGGAAACGACACATTGTTCACGAGGTGTGCGGCTGAGGACAGGACTCTCTTGTACAAGTCCGAGTTTGTCTGGACAAACCTCACATTCTTTCGGCCCCGGAGACGATCGGGGATGTTGTCCTCATTGTTAATGGCCCAGTAGTGACTGAATTCCTGGTAACGCGGATCGGAACAGACCTCGTCGAAAAGTGCCAGGGGGTGGCACCCTATGGAGGAGCCGTGGTTGCTTTCCCACAGGATGATTTTCGGCTCCAGCGGAAGGGTCTCGTAGTACTCAACGTACTCCAGGCTGTTCTTCTGAGCCTTGTTCTTCAGGTAGCTTTCGACGTCGATGCCATCTGATGTCTTGAAGATCCGCATTTGACGGAAGGCAGCACAGGCGGATGTGAAGTCCCCGATCCGGTGGCGCGCGACGCCGAGATAGTAAAAGGAGCGGGGACTGAAGTCATTGTTCCGGGCAACGGACTCAGCGAACGCGGATTCTGCGCTGTCCCAGGCGCCGAGCAGGGCGGAAAAGTCGCCGGCACGCTGCATAATCTCGGACGACTGTTTCGCCGCCAGTGCCGGCACCATTTGGTGCAGTAAATCCTTGAGGTGTGACCCGTCACTATCCTCTGCGGCGTTTGGGCTGCCGGCGGGCGACGGCGGCACCGGGTAGGACGCTGAGACCAGGTAATACTCACACGCCTGCTCGGCCCGACCGGCTGTCTCCAATGCGTAGCCGGCTCGATACGCCCAATATTTCTTGGATGCATCCAGCCGCCACGCGTCCCCGTAGGCTTCTCCGGCTTCAAGCCACTGGAAGTTGCGCTCACGGGCAAGCCCCAACTTATAGTGCCAGTACGGGACATCCGGCTTGAGTGTGATTGCATCTTCGTACGCTTTAGCCGCCTCGGCCCATCGGTAGCACCGGTCAAATGCCAGCCCGACCCGGTAGGCCACCTCGGCATTGGCCGGTTGCCTGCGCAGCTGATCCTGGTAATGTCCCAGCGCCTCTACCCACGCGCCCTTTTTCTGGAAGAATGCACCGATACCCACGACGTCTGATTTGAAATTCTTATCGTGACTAACGGCCAGGGCGTACGCTTCGTCGGCTTTTTGGGTCTGGCCACTGAGAGCATTGGCGTGTCCCTCGTAGAAATACCATTCGGCGTTCCCTGGAAGTATTGCGTTAGCTTCGGCGTAGGTCGCCGCAGCCTCCCTGAAGCGTTTCATGCCGAACTGTGCAGCCCCGAGCTGGGCAAGCCATGCGGCATTGCCTTCATGGGCTTCTTTTCCAGCAGTCAGAATTTCCAGTTCCTGCCACAATGGGCCTTTGTTTTCCCGAAGACGTGTGAGCTTTTCCGAGTGGTAGTCAGGGTTCCGTCGCTGTGCCAGGACAAGGGCCAGTTCCGGCTCAGATATAGCGTATGCAGCCCGCACGGCGCTTAGCCTTCGCTGCCAGCGGTCCCGGTGTGGCTCCAGCTCAAGTGCAATGACGTAGTTTTCGGCAGCGTCCGCCAAGAGCCCCAACTGTTCCTGGACGTAACCGAGCCGGTAGTGCCATGAAGCCATGCCATGTTGCAGCGACGTAGCTGTTTGGAGGTGCGTCGCAGCCTGATCGAACTGCCCGAGGTGGAAGTGGGCATGCCCAAGACGGAATGCCAGTTCGGCGTCGGCGCCTGCTGCCCCGGCGAGCAGGGCGGTGTAGACCTCGACGGCCGTCTCCCACTCCATCTTTTCCTCGAGAAGCAGGCCATGTTCAATCGTGTTTTGCGCTGGGCTCATTTGTAATGGGTCCTAAATTGGTTGCTGCCGTGTGGCATGACCGGCTGGCGGTGGCCATTCCGGTATTCCTGTGCTGTCGGGTGCGACTAGTTCTCGCGGAGGGACGGTGAGCTGTCAGTGCCCACCATCAGCGGTTCGCTCGGGCCATTCGGCCAGAGGGCATCGAACACGCGCGCCGTCGCCTGCCCGTCGCAGTAGGGCGCGAACATCTTGACGAACGTTTCGTATTTCGGGGCGAACTGGCGGGAGACGTCCGTGATGTTCTGGATGGAATGAACGACTTCCTCCGTCGTGCTGAGGAGTGGGCCCGGAGCCTTTTCCTCAAGATCGAAGTAGAAGCCGCGGGTCGAGTCACGGTACTGCGCGATGTCCGGGGTCAGGAAGATGATCGGCTTGCCCGTCACGCAAAAATCGAACATGACGGACGAATAATCGTTCACCAGGATGTCTGCGGCGGTGTAGAGGTCGTTGACCTCCGGGTACTCGGTCACATCGATCACAAACTTGTTGGCCGCCGTCTGCCGCTGGCTTGCGATGTTGTGGTGTCCGCGCAGGAGCAGCACGTAATCACTGCCCAGCTGCTGCTGGGCTTTTTCGAAATCGAGGTACGTGACCATCTCGTACTGCCTGGAGGCGTTCTTTGCATCGTCGCGCCAGGTGGGAGCATAAAGAATCGCGGTCTTGCCCTCGGGGATGCCCAGCTTGGTCCGGATGGCGGCCCGGCTCTGTTCCATCTGTTCGGGGGTAAGGCTGTCATTGCGGGGATAGCCCTCGGTTACTACCCGCCCTTCGAAGCCGAAGCAATTTGCAAGGACCCCGGCGGCGTATTCATTCTGCGCCAGGAGGGCATCCCAGTACTCCGCCTCGCGCCACATGAGGTTCCAGTAGGAGAGGGAGAAGCTCGTCCGCGCGACGTCGTTGCCCAGCTTCTTGAGCGGAGTGCCATGCCAGGTCTGGATGTAGACCTGACCTTCGCGCTTACGGAAGTAGAACGGGAAATTGTTGTTGTTGATCAGGATCCGGGACTCGGTCAGGAGCTGGTACCAAAGGCGGGAGCCGATCAGCACCGGTTCGGTTCCGGCCGGCACGGGCACCGAGAAATCAGCGACGGCCCAGTACATCGGCCACTGGCTGCTCCTGCGCTGGAACTCTTCCAGAAGGCGTCGCGGGCTGTCCGTGGCACGGCGGCCGCCGAAGCACATGAACAGAACGGCGTCCTTGAGTTCATTGCTCCCGGCCAGCGTGACCGGAGTGCGCAGCGTCTGTTGCTCGAACCTTCCCACCTCGTCCGCCGCGAACGGCGGACGCAGGTGGATAGTGAGCGCACCGTTTTTGGAGGTGCGGCTCACGCCTACCTCCAGCCGGTCCGCGTCCATCCTTGCCGGCATCTGCTTCTGCAGACCGGATGACGCCGGGATCCAGTGGCCGAGGGTGTCGGCGACTCCCGGGGAAACGAACCGCACGCTGTAGGCGCCGGCCTCGGGCATCACTTCCTCGCCGCCCCACGGGTTCTGCGGAAGCAGGAAATCGGCGGTGAACGCATTGCTTCCATCGTTGGTGCGGACCTGCAGGACAACGTCCGTCGCCGGGATGACGGCCTTCCCGCTGGAGAGGACAACCCGCGGTGCACGGATGACATGCATGTCCGCTGTGCCTGCAATGCGCAGGGTCCGCTTGTCGGCTGAGACTTCGACGGTCGAAGCAATGATTCGGCTCTTGCGCTCTTCGACGGTGATGAAGCCGTAACCGGTCAGTCCCAGCCTGAGGCTTCGCGTCTGATCCGAGCGGGACTCCAACTCCGCGGTTCCCTCCGGCCACGCCACCGGCTGCGGGCCCTTGGCGCCGCTTTCCAGGCGCAGCTGCCATTCATATTCGGTCGTATTCCCGGCGCCACTGCCCAGCGCCGGGACGTTGATGACGTAGACAGCCCGGTTTCCGTCAACTTCCTGGAAAGTCGCAGTCTTCCGGATGCCAAACTTTCGGCTCTCGATGGATACTTTGGCGGGAACGGGGGCCCCGTCAGCGGCTTCAACAGTCAGCCGCAGGGTTCGCCCGGTGAGGTCCACGGATGTCGCCACGTAGAGCGGCGTCACCGGAACGAAGGTCAGGCCAGTGGTGGCGGCGCGCATCTCCACGGCCATCCGGGACGAGCCCACCATGGGCCCCACGGGCAACTGCCCGGTGGACCCGGTCAGGTCACGGAGCCTCAACGGCGCTGCGATTGTCCGGCCGCCGGCGCTGACAGTCAGGAGGACGTGCCAGTTGGCGGGCGCCGTGGCCTCATCGTCTGCCAACATCACGGCCGGATCGATGACAGCACTGAATCCTGCCTCGGCGTAGGACGTCCAGTTGTCGTTGGACTGCCAGTCGATGGACTTGTCGGAGTGGCGCTCCACCGCCAGAGCGACTGTCGCCCCGCTGCTGGCGTTGACCAAGGACGCATGGATGGAGAGGCTGCCGTCAGCCGGGTCCACGGAGGAGATGTACGCATGCCCTCCGATCATCAGCCGGCCGTCGGGCTGCCAGTCGAAGTGAGTCATCCTGCTCACCATTTGAAGATCGTCATCGCTGCAGGCCAGCAGATCCGGATCGTAGCCTGAAAGCTCAGCCAGGTACCGGGGTTGCGCCAGGATCCCGGAGTCCGTAATCAGCGTCGGAAAGCTGGAACCGTAGTCGCTCCGGTGGTTGCAGATTCGGACTACGTCCGCGCGTGAGTCCGTGAGCACGGCGGAGAGGATCAGCCGGTTGTGGATCCGGATGGCATTCCAGTCCAGATCCAGGCCGTCGCTGAGGCGCAGCACGGTGGCGTGCAACAGATCCCAATACTCGGGATCCGTACGCGGCACGACCTCGTAGTAACGGAAGAGCCCATTGCCCAGTTCTCCGGATAGCCAGCGCCGGTAGTGGTCAGGAGCCGAGACCGTGCTGACCACGGAGGCCAGGGCCTCAAGCCGGTGCAAGCGGTCACTGAGGTACTCCGTCTGGCACAGAAGCTCGCGGGCAGGAGGGCGAACTGCGGAGTCAATGGACGTGTTTATGACCTGGGCATCAAGAATGTCGAATGACTTGGCGCGCATGTAAAGGGTCGCGACTGCCTCGTACTGCCAGTGCTCCCGGGCGAGTGCAACGTCGGCAGTGGCCGAGATCCAGAAGTCACGGGTGAAAAGCTTGTTGGCGAGTGCACCATCGAGCAGTATCTCCGGCACGTCCGCGACGGCCGCGGCGGCCCGGGGTTCAGCGTGGATCTCCCGCTGCCAGGATGGGGTGGTGCTGGACTTGCCCTTGGATATTCCTGTCATGCCGACGGCGAAGGATGAGCCTGTCTCACGCAGCGACCGGTACATGATGTCCAGGCCCCGGTTTTCGACCACGTCGCCGGCCGTGAGGAACATCAGGTACGGGGCCCGCGACGAAGCCACAGCCCGGTTCCGGGCTTCCTCCTCGCCGGTGCCGGGCAGGGCGAGGTACTTCACACGGCCGTCCCGCCGCACGAACGCCTGTGCGGATGTTCTGCCCAGGCCGGCCAAGGACGTGTCGACGACGATCATGTCCAGCGCGGACGGCTGCTGGCCCACCACGCTGCGCAGCGTGGCCTCCGGATTGGGAGCATAGTCTGTGACCAGGACGACAACAGTGAGCCGCGCTAGCTGAAGGCGTGCAACCCCCGTTGTCCCCAGCATCCGCTGGACCCGGGCCAGGTTCGCGGGGTGTGCCATTCTCCGGAACTTGGTCTGCTGCTCCTTGGGCAATGCCCGCCACACACGCCGAAGGTTCCTCTTAGCCGTGGCTTTCAGCGAAGCTATTGCTTGGCTCTGGTCGTGACCTGGCATTGTCTGATTCGCTTCTTTCGTCTGTTCCAACCGGTGGTTGTAGCTTCATGATCTTTTGGTCCGAGTAAATCGTTGCACGAGCGCAAACGCCCGACCGCTGCCGGGCAGTCTACGTCAGAACGGTTTCAGCAGGACAAGGTCAACATTCTGGTCTCCGGCGCTTCCCCGCACGGCCTCGACATCAAGCCCTGGACGATTCATGGAGAGCTCAAGGCTCAAGGCCGCAAGGGAACCCGGAGTCTGGCTTTCTCCGTACGTCACGCTGTCGGGCTCAGAGTGGTCAACCAGAGTCGCCACGATTGACAGGGTCCCGTCGCCGTTGTCCAGCAATTCAACAATTCTCGATTGCTGCGGATAGTCAATCAGCGAGGCTGTAGTGATTTCCCAGAATCCGCCATGCTCAAAAATGGCTTTGTGCGGTGTCACCCGGTGTTTGTGTCCGTGACCGTTCACCCAGGCGACCACGTTGGGAAAACGGGCGATGAGTCGCAGGACCTTCGATCGGCTCAGGAAAGTGGGCCCGTCGCCGGACGAGGGCTGCTTGGCGGCAAAGGCTGACAGCGGGTGATGGCCAAACAGGATTACGAGACGGTCGCCGGCCTTCGAGGTGACGAGTTTGCCCTCGGCATCGTAGAACTTCCCGGAAACCCGCTGCAGTTGTTCCTCCAGCCAATCCGCCTGGGCGGCGTCCAGCGCCGCCTCAGTGCCGCCGTCGGGACTTGCGGTGTTCAACATGATGCCGACAACATCCGGCGACAGGTCGAACGTGTAGCACGGATCGGCCCGGGAACCCTTGCCGGAACCGGAGCGGAACCGTGGATTTCCTGCGTCCTTCGGCCACGCGTCCATAAATTCCGTCTTGCTGAATGCGCGCCGAAGTTTCGATGGCGGCACTTGTCTCGACGGCAGCGAAGCGATGAGGCTCCGGCGTTCACTGTCATTGGAGGTCCTGACTGTTTCCCAGAAGTCAGTCGTGTCCATGCCGGACGGCAGCCGGGTGGGCAGCCGGTCGCCGATTCGAAGAGCACCGACGAACTCGGCTTTTGGAGAAATGGGACCGGACGCCGGCTGGCCGGATTCATCATGGTTGCCGACGCCGATGTACCAGGGGAAATCCGAACCTTCCGCCGCTATCGGCTGCAGTGCGGCCGAGAGATATCCCGGAATTGTGGGATACCCATAACGGCTCTTCCACTCATCCGGAGACCTCAGCGTGGATTCCGGTTCGGGATGCCAGATGTATTTGGACAGTTCCACCGGGGCCGGACCATGATCCTGGATCCCCTCGTACACTCCATTCGGAGACGACGTCACGGGACCGCCCTTAACTACGCCGATCGCCGCCGACAGTTCACTGACGGCAAAGGAGTTCGTGAGGTCGCCCGTAATTACCAGGCAGTCCAGAGCCCGGTCGCTGACCGGTCCGCGCCCGATGACATTCATTTTGCGGACCATCGCGTCCAAGACATGGGCGGTCAGAAGGTCGTGCGGGCGAAACTTCCCCGAGTTCGGAAATCCGTCCGAGAAGTCGAGGTACTGCCAAAGAAAGGACAGTCTCCCCGGACTGGCCGCATCCAGCACATGACTATCAGTCAGGTGCCCAAAAGCAGCCAGCCCGCTCCTCGCGCCGTTTGCCGGGCGTATGCGGGCACAAAGCTCCTCGCGTACCTGTGCTTCGATACCCGGACCCCGTGTGAGCCGCCGGTAGGGAAGCTTCGACACCCTCCGGGGTCCCAGCACAACCGTGGCGTCCAACGTTGTTGACGAGCCACTTGTCCGTAGCGCCGCTGCACCCGGCGGGGGTGTGCTCGGAGTTCCGTCGGAGGACTCCGATATCCCCAAAAGGGTGACACCGATCGCGCCGCCAAACGCCCAGCGAGCGGCGTCCCGTCGCGATAGTTCCTTCTTGCTTTGCTCACGCACTTGCTGATGTGGCCCTTTGATGCTGCCCTTAGATGCTGGCGTTGGCCCGGACCAGGTCGTCCGGGAAGTCAACTTCCACAGCGTAGAACTCGCTGATGTCCACCGGGGTCCACTTGACGTCGTCCTGCTTGATGGTCAGCTCGATCGCGCCTTCGAAGTAATCCTGGTCATCGACTTCAATGAGCCGCTTGAGGAGCTTCTTCTTGTCCTTGGAGCTGACGTAGTTGATGCCGACAGCCTCACCGCGGGCAACGTCCGCAGGCACGGCCTTGGAGAGCTCCAGAATGTTGCCGTCGGCGTCGGTGGTGTACTTCACTTCCTCATCCGAAACCGAGGACACATCGACGGTGATGAATGATTCATCGCGCTTGATGTAGGGCATCAGCATCTGGAGGATGTCCGGATCGAACACGACGTCGCCGTTCATCCAGAGCACGCCGCCCTTGGCCGAATTCCGGATTGCCTTCAGGAGGCTCTTGGAGGTGTTGGTCTGGTCAAAGTTCTCGTTGTACACAAACGACGCGTTCGGTACGTGTTCCAGGATCATTTCGAGCTTGAACCCGACAGCAATCGTGAGGCGCAGGCCTTTGCCGAATGCATTCTGCAGGTTCTGGACCTGCTGGTGCATGATGGTGCGCCCATCGCTGAGCTCTGTCATGGGCTTCGGGTGTGGGCGCGCCAGCCGCGTTCCCATTCCGGCGGCAAGAATTACGGCCTGGACTTTCATGTGTCTTTTCCTCTTCTACGAGCGATCCTGGTGGCGGGAGCGGCGAGCCATTGCATCGCTAGAGATCGCCCCGGGACCCTGTGCACGGGCCAGGAGGCGCTTCCCCCGCGTCCAAGCATAAGGGTTCAGCGTCGGTGGCGCCGAATGGCGCTGGCCACTCGACGTTAATGCTGGGTTAACTTTGCGTCGACCTGGTGGCAATCCGGCGGGCGCCTACGCGCCGTCGAATTCGCCAATCCGGGATCCCACGCCTACCAGTTCTTCGATGGCTGCGACGGTGCGCGCGGCGGCCTTGCCGTCCCCATACGGGTTGACGGCGTTGGCCATTGCGGCGAAGTGCCCCTGATCGTGGATCAGCCGGGACACTTCGGACACAATCCGTTCCTCGTCGGTGCCGATCAGCAGCACCGTCCCTGCATGCACAGCCTCGGGCCGCTCGGTGTTTTCCCGCATCACCAGGACCGGCTTGCCCAGGCTTGGGGCTTCTTCCTGGACGCCGCCCGAATCCGTCAACACGAGGTGGGCAACGGACAGCAGGCGGGTGAACTCGCCGTAGGCCAGCGGTTCGGTGACGAGCACGTTGGGTTTGCCGTCCAGCGCGGGCAGCACCGCCTCGCGCACCACCGGGTTCTTGTGCGCGGGAAGGACAATCGTCAGTTCCGGCTCGGCGTCGGCGATCCGGGCCAGCGCGCGTCCCATATTGCGCATGGCATCGCCCTGGTTTTCGCGGCGGTGGGTGGTCACCAGCAGGATTCGGCGGCCGCTGGTGGCCAGCTCTTCCAGCCTGGGGTCCGTGAAGGGGAGCTGTTTGTCCACTGTGGCCAGAAGGGCATCAATCACCGTGTTGCCGGTCACGACGATGTCCTCGGGGCTGACGCCTTCCCGCAGCAGGTTTTCCCTGCTGGTGGAGGTGGGGGCCAGATGCAGGCGGGCGATCTGGCTGGTGATCTTGCGGTTGGCTTCTTCGGGAAACGGCGAGAGCAGGTCGCCGCTGCGCAGCCCGGCTTCGACGTGCACCACGGGGATGCCGTGGTAGAAGGCCGCGATGGCGGCGGCCGTGGACGTGGTGGTATCGCCCTGGACCACGACGGCGTCCGGCCTCGACCCGGCAAAGAGTGTCTCCAGGCCGTCGATGGTGCGCGTCATGATGGCGGATAAGGTCTGGCCCTGCCGCAGGATATTGAGGTCGTGGTCCGGGACGATGCCGAACAGTTCGTTGACTTGGTCCAGCATCTCGCGGTGCTGCCCGGTGACAGTCACGATGCAGTCGAAGTGCGCAGACTCCTGCAGGGCGCTGACGATCGGGGCCATCTTGATGGCTTCCGGCCTGGTTCCAAAGATCGGCATGATGCTGTGCATGGACTATCCCCCAGAAGGTTGGTTGTGCTGTAACGGCTAGGCCGGGCGGGTTCAGCCCAGCAGCAACAAGGCGATCACGAGGGCCGGGACGCTGACCACTACGACCAGAACGGCGATCAGTGCCGCAAGGCGCTTGCGGCGGTAGGCCATTTCTTCGTCGGTGGGGTCCAGTTCGGCGGCCCGCTTGGCCGAGGCTGGTCGATCCCGGGGCGTTGGTTCTTCGGCCGCCTGTTCACGCGCTGCGCGGCCTGCGGGCAGCGGAAGCGGCTCGGCGTCCGGGACCAGGAGTGTATCTGGTATGTCCTCGTGCAGGCGGCGCCGGCGCAAGTGCCGCGGTGCTGCGGTCAGTGGGGGAGCGCCGTCGGCAGGGTTCTCCAACGTATCGTCCTCCTCAGTTCAATGAATCGTCCGGCTTCGACCTGACGGCTTCAATTCTTACATTTTCGCTCACTGATTGGCGCATTCCGGCCGCAGGGAAGCGTCGATCAGTCCTCCGGTTTCGATCACAAACCGCCGCAGCCATTGGCCCAAATCCAGGTCCGGATGTGAGGCAACCATCTGTACGTCCGCCGTCGTGCACTGGCCAATCAGGCGCCCCGCGCGGGTGAGGTGATAACTGGACGTCACTACGGTGACGGACTTCCAGCCGTTGGCCTTGACCAGGCCGGAGATTGCCAGTGCTTCGCCGCGGGTGTCCAGGTCCGGGGGGCGGAAGCAGATGACGGCCGCGTTGGGGAAGGCGGCTGAATTGCATGCCTCATCCGCCGCCCGGTTGCCGAACGTGTCCGTGTGCGAGATCACGAGGACCGGAACGTGGAAATCGGCCTGGAACTGGCGCGCCACCGGCAGGCGCTCGGACGCCGCGCCGCCCAGCATGATGACGGCGTCCGTCCGGTGCAGGCTGAGCGGGTCCACGTTGACGAACAGTTGGAGGGCGATGATCAGCCACAGCAGGAGGCCTCCGACGGCGACGGCGAGCACCCTGCGGGTGGCGGTATTCACCGCGGCGACGGAAGGAGGCACGGCTAAGAGTTTGGCACGCGGTTTTCAGGTGGCGAAATGGTGCGCCGGTTCTGCGCCAAAACTTGCACAAAAGAATGCGTGATGCAGTTGTGATTTTGGAGATCAAAGTTACTGGGGTGACAGATGTGGATTGCCGTTTATGCTATAGGCAACTTACGTCGCTCCCACCACAGGTCTCCACCTTCGGTCTCACCCCTAAGCGAGCAATCTTGCGAAAACTAAACATAGCGGCAACCGTGATTGCCGCCGTGATGCTGGCAGCAACCTTGCCGCAGGCCGCCGAGGCCGCTGTCGAGGTGCCGCCCGCCGGACAGGTGTCCGCCGGCGCACTGGCGCCGTCGGCTGGCATGCAGACTGGTGCGGTGCCGGCGGTGTCGGACCCGAGCCCGCAGCCGCAGGTGGATGACTTTGTGCGCCCGGAACCTCCCTCAGGCAGGGCAAAGTCCGAGTACACCTACGTCAGCGCGCCGCTGGCCGGCACGTTGAAGACCACATTGGTGACGGTGCAGCTGGCCGACAAGACTGCAGCCGAAACGGACGCGGCCGTCCCCATGGCCGCGGCGAAGGCCTCGCTCAGCGCCGCTAACCGCTACTGGGCCTACGCCACCGCGGGCCGGGTGGACATTGCGCTGGCCTCCTCGCGCCAGCTGCACAAGTCCGCCGCGACCTCCAAGCAGTCGCCGGCGCAGATCGTGGACATCGTCTCCCAGGAGCTGGGCTGGACGCAGAGTTCCTACACGGCGCTGGTCATGTTCATCCCCGGCGCCTACCTCACCAACGGCGCCGCGGGAATGACCTACAGCAACGGCAACATTGGCGGCCGCATCCTGATGCCGCAGAACAGCCGGCTCTCCACGCCGGTCCTGGCACATGAATTCGGGCACGCCCTCGGCATGGACCATGCCAACAGCCTGCTGTGCGGCAGCGGCGCCATGGACGTGGCCTCCGGGCCGTTCGCCGGGTTTGCGGATGCCACCTGCAGCATCAAGACCTACGGCGACAACCTGGATCTCATGGGTATTTCGCACTTCGACCTCATGCCGGAAATCAGCGCCAGCTTCTGGGAAATGGGCCGGTTCGGCAACGGCAACGAGATCGCCAACCTGGGCACGGTATCCGCCCCCCGCACGGTGAACCTCAAGCCTTGGGCCGGAGCAGGTGCCAACCGCGCGGCGAAGTTCACGGACCCGAAATCCGGCGAGGTGTACTTCCTGGAACTCCGCACCCCGGTCGGCTACGACTCCGTCATTGCGCAGGACGGAAACCGCGGCGTGAAGATCACCCAGCAGGGCGGCGGCAACTCCTCGATCCTGCTTCCTCCCAACACCCGGGCGACCGCATTCAACGGCTACTACAGCAACACCCAGGCCTGGCAGGCCGGTCAGGCTTTTACAACGCACGCGGGCACCAAGGTCTCCATTGACGCTGTCAGCAACACCGCGGCCACCGTGACGATCCGTCCGCCGGGTGCGCCCGCGAAGGGCTCCTTCGACAGCGCAGCCCTCGCGGTCACCTCGTCCGGCGCCACCATCAACGTCCGCGGATGGTCGGTGGATCCGGCGGCGGCCTCCACCTCCACCCAGACGCACGTTTACGTCACAGCACCTGACGGGACGACGACGGGCCACGCCTTCACCGCGGACAAGCCGCGCGCCGACGTCAACGCGGCGCTGGGCATCAGCGGAAACCACGGCTTCCAGGAGTCGATCACCGTCAAAGCGGCCGGACAGTATCAGGCCTGCGCCTATGCGATCGGCATCTTCAACAACACAGCGCTGGGCTGCCGGACCCTCACCCTGGCCGGCACTCCCGCTCCCGAGGGATCCCTCGATGAGGTCACCACCGCCATGGTGTCTGGCAAACCGTCCATCAAGTTGCGGGGCTGGGCCGTGGACCGCGGCCAGGCAGGCGCGTCCATCCCGGTCCACGTCTACGTGACCACCCCCGCAGGGGCCACCACCGGCCAGGCCTTCACCGCAAACCTGCAGCGCCCGGACGTCAACCAGGCCTTGGGGGTCAGCGGCGCGCACGGGTTTGCGGTCACCGTCCCGGCGACCGAGACCGGCACGTATCGGGTCTGTGCCTACGCCATCCCCGTCGCCCCGTTTGCTGCCGGTAACACCACCCTGGGCTGCCGCAACGTCCCGGTGGCCGTCAGTGACCCGCCCACCGGATACCTGGATTCCGTGGCGTTCATCAACGCCGGGGCCTCGGCGCGGCTGGACGTCGCAGGCTGGTCCTTCGACGCCGGCGTCCCGTCGGCGTCGATCCCCGTCCAGCTGAGTGTCACGGCGCCCGACGGCAGCACCAAGTCAGTGACCACCACCGCCAACGCTGCCCGGAGCGATGTCAATGCCGCCATGGGGATCGCCGGTTCGCACGGGTACCAGACATCCGTGAGCGTGACGAAGGCCGGTACGTACCGCGTCTGCGCCACCGGAATCGCGGTCGCGACCCTGACCAAGGGCAACGGCTTCCTGGGCTGCGTGAACGCTACGGCGACCCCTGCTGCGCGGCCGGTCGGCTACGTGGACTCCATTGTGGTGCAGACCAGGACGCCGTCGGCGGTTATCACGGCGTCAGGCTGGACGTACGAACCCGGTACACCGGCGGGCTCCAACGCCGTGCATATCTACGTCACGGGCCCGGACGGCAAGACCAAGGGCTACCCCTTCACCGCGAACGGGACCCGGCCGGACGTCAATGCCGCGTTTTCGCTGACCGGAAGCCACGGATTCCAGAACAGCATCCCGATCACCCTGTCCGGCCGCTACCGCGTGTGCGCTTACGGCATCTCCGTGAGCCCGCTGAGTGCGGGCAACACACTGCTGGGCTGCCGGGATGTGGTTGCGCAGCCCGCCGCCCCGGTGCGGGGTTACCTCGACACCGCCCGCCTGTCCGGGACCAGCACGAATAAATCGATCGTGGCGACCGGCTGGGCCATGGATCCGGGCTTCACGAGCCAGAGTGTTCCGGTCCGCGTCACCGTGAAGTCACCGGATTCGAGCTCCAAGAGCTACAGCGTCACGGCCAACCTGGCCCGGCCGGATGTAAATAGCGCGCTGGGCGTGCCGGGAAACCACGGCTACCGTGCCGCCATTCCCATCAAGGCGCGGGGCAAGTACACCGTCTGTGTCTCCAGCGCCGGGGCCGGCGTCCTGCGGACCGGGGTGTCCGCGCTGGGGTGCCAGTCCCTTAGCTACTGACGGGCTGACTGGCCCGGCGCTGTTTGGCCATCGTTCACCTCGGACCGCCATTCCCTTTACCTGAGCCCCCTACCTTCGATGAAGGTAGGGGGCTCAGCGGCTTCTTGGCCCTTAGACGGACTTCCTGTTGGCTGCCCGACGGTGGTGCCCCTGCGCTGACGCAACGCCGTATTGGACGCATCATGGAGGAGGACCGGAACTGATGGGCATCCCGGCGGACGCAGAACGAGCCCTGCGGCAGTTGAAAATTCGAGGCAAGGCCCATCTTCAAAGGCGGAGGCCACACCGGAGAACAGAACGGACCCCCGCCGTTCCGCCCGGGACGAATGGTTCAGCGGGCCAGTGGGCGGGGCGGGGGCCAAACCGGCAGTTGCAGTTCACCCCATACGAAGCTTCCGGTCCGGGACCGCGGCGCCCGGACCTGAGCGTGGGCGTGATCCTGGACGATTTCACCCGTACGTCCTTTGCGTTCGAATGGAACCTGCTCGAACTGCGCAAGGAACTGTGGCGTGACCAACTGGGGGAGACCCGCATCGATTTCCTGTTCGTGGAATCTGCCTGGAACGGAAATTCCGGCTCCTGGCAATACCAGCTCACCGGTTCCAAGGGGCCGGGGGTCGAGCTGGTCCGGCTTGTTGAGTGGTGCCGTGCCCGCGGCATTCCGACCGTCTTCTGGAACAAGGAGGACCCACCGCATTACGACGACTTTCTTCCGGCAGCAAAGTTGTTTGACCACGTCTTCACCAGTGATTCGGACCGCATTCCTGATTACGTGAGGGACTTGGGCCACCACGGGGTGGGCACCCTTCCCTTTGCCGCGCAGCCCGCCCTCCACAACCCCGTCCGGCCAGGACACGGATGGCACTCGCGCGGCGTGGCTTTCGCCGGAATGTATTTCGCCCACAAGTATCCTCAACGCCGCGCCCAGATGGACATGCTCCTGGGCGCGGCCAGGACCGAAGCCGGAACCGGCGGCGCCGAACTGGAAATATTCTCCCGCCAGCTGGGCGGGGACCAGAACTACCAGTTCCCGGAGCCGTTCGACCAGCACGTAGTCGGCTCATTGAATTACGCCCAGATGCTGACGGCATACCGGGCGTACAAGGCGTTCCTGAACGTCAACTCGGTGATCGAATCGCCCAGCATGTGCGCCCGCCGGATCTTCGAGATCTCCGCCTCGGGCACACCGGTCGTCTCCGCTCCCAGCGCGGCCATAGCGCAGTTCTTCGAGGACGATGAGGTTCTGGTCGCCGCAGCCCAGCCGGAGGCGGAAATCATGCTGCGCAAGCTGACGTCCAACCCGGAGTTCAACGAACGGGTGGTCCACAAGGCCCAGCGCCGGATCTGGGGAGCCCATACGTACGCGCACCGGGCAGAATCCATTGTCCGGGCGGTCGGGCCGGAGCGATGCCGGCCCGTCGTCCTTCCCTCCGTCAGTGCGCTGGTGAGCACAACCCGTCCGGAACAGCTGGACCAAATATTTCAGACCGCCGGCGGCCAGGCCGACGTCGACCTGGAGCTCATCGTGCTGACCCGCGGCTTTGCGGCCGCCGAGGGTCTCTGCGCCGAACTGGCGCACGCCCACGGCGTGGCGAAGTACCAGGTGCTCGCCGCCCCGGCCGCACTGACCCTCGGCGAGTGCCTCAACCGGTGCGTTGAAGCATCGACGGGTGCGGTGCTCACCAGGATGGACGACGCCGACTATTACGCGCCAAACTACGTCGCCGATCTGCTGTACGCGCTCAGCTATTCCGGGGCGGACGTGGTGGGGAAGCAGTCCCACTACACGCACCTGCGTTCCAGCCGGACCACCATGCTCCGCGCCGCACACCAGGAGCACCGGTTCGGCCGGCGGGTGATGGGACCAACCATCACTGCACACAGGGAGGTCTTCGAGGCGCACCCGTTTGAGGCGCTGGACCGGGGCGAGGACACCGCCTTCCTGGCGTCCGTCGCGGCGTCCCAGGGCTCCATCTACGCAGCCGACAGGTTCAACTACTGCCAGATCCGCCCCGGCGCGGGGAACGGGCCGGGCGTACCGGCCGGGGAGCCCGCAACGGACGGCGAAATTCACATTCTCGAAAATCCACGTGAATTCATCACGCTTTGATAGGGGTTACCAGATTGACTGACTTTCGGACCATCGCCGTCATTGGACTGGGGTACATCGGGCTGCCCACAGCCGCGATACTGGCGACCAACGGCCTTGACGTCATCGGCGTTGACGTCAATCAGCGGACGGTGGACGCAGTCAACGAGGGGCGTGTGCCCTTCGTCGAGCCAGACCTGGGGATCCACGTCGCCGGTGCCGTCAGCCAGGGCCGGCTCAAGGCAACCACCGGGACGCCCGCCGCTGATGCGTTTATTGTCGCCGTTCCGACGCCGTTCACGGCGGACAAGAGGGCTGACCTGAGCTACATCGAGGCGGCCGCACGCGGGATCGCGCCGGTGTTGCAAGGTGGCGAACTGATCATCCTTGAGTCCACGTCGCCCCCGGGGGCAACCCGCCATCTGGGCGAGTACATCGTCTCGCTCCGGCCGGACCTATCGCTGGACGGCGCCGACGGCAGGCCCGCGATTCTCCTGGCCCATTGCCCCGAGCGCGTCTTGCCCGGCAAAGTCATGATCGAGCTTGTCACCAACGACAGGATTGTTGGCGGGATCACCCGGCGCGCCGCCGATCTCGCGAAAGACCTGTATGCGGTGTTTTGCCAGGGCGAGATCCTGATCACCGACGACGTGACGGCGGAAATGGCCAAGCTGGTGGAAAACTCCTACCGCGACGTCAACATAGCGTTTGCGAATGAGCTTTCGGTCATCAGCGAAAAGTTGGGCATCAACGTCTGGGAACTGATCCGGCTGGCAAACCATCACCCGCGCGTCGACATCCTGCAGCCGGGACCCGGCGTCGGGGGTCACTGCATTGCCGTCGATCCCTGGTTCATCGTCGCTGCAGCACCTGCCGAGTCGCGCTTGATCAGAGCGGCCCGGACCGTCAACGACGAGAAGCCGCGCTGGGTCCTGGACCAGGTGCGTGACGCGTTTGCCGGCTTGCCCAGGAACGCAGAGATTGCCGTCCTGGGGCTCGCGTTCAAGGCAAACATTGACGACCTGCGTGAGTCTCCCGCCATTGACATTGCCCATGGCATCGCCGAATCGATGCCGGCCACCCGGATCAACGTCGCCGAGCCCCACATCGACAGCCTGCCCGGGCGCCTGCAGCACCGGGAGAACGTCCGGCTGGTGCCCTTTGAGGAAGCAGTGAGCCGTTCCTCGCTCGTGGTGGTGCTTGTCGACCACGACGCCGTCCGGGCGCTGCCCGCCGAAGCCTTGGCCGGCAAGCTCCTCGTCGATACCCGGGGAGTCTTCAGCTCATGATCGATCGGCTCGTTCAGACATTGCGCACAGCCTTCAAAAGCCGGGTGGTCATGGCGATGGCCTTCTGCGGCGCGGCCGCAGTACTCAGTGGAATCCTCTGCCTCGTGCTCAGGCAGCCGGCGCTCGCGGTTCTGCCCCTGGCACTGTTCGCACTCATGGCGGTGATGGCCGTCTCGCAGCTGGTCAGTATGCGGTGGCTACAGGAAACCGAAGCCCGGAAGGCCCACTCGCGCAACAGGGAACTGCGCGAGCTGGTACGCGGACTGTCCGCACCGGCGGCGAAGGCCAGTGCCCCCGCGGCAGAGCGCACAAATCCCGCGGCGGAGCGCACAAATCCCGCGGCGGAGCGCACAAAGTCCGCTCCCACCGCGGCTCCGACTGCCGGACGGGCAGTCGGCCGGCTCGCGGCCGCTGTGACAGATGACCGGGACCGCCAGGCCAAAATCCTCCGCTACCTCGGAGCGCCTGTAACGGCGCCGTGGGGCGGACGGGTTGTCTACTCAATCATGGGCCAGGAGCTTTACCGGTACTTGGGCGATGCCCACGCCCTGGAACCACTGCGGCCGAGCACCATCGCTGCCCAGATCGCGAACGGCCGGGGCTTCGCGCTGGTGATCGATGACAGCGCCTTCACGGCCGGAATCTGGTTCGGAGCCGATTCCGCTGCAGGGACGCTGCTTGCCAACGAAATACTCCGTGCCCTCGCTGAGTGCAGGTCCCAAGGGATGCCGGCCTATTTTGTGAGAACACGGTTGGAGACCGATATCTACACCACGGATTTCGAAGCAGCGTCGGATGTTGTGTTTTCGGAGCGTTCATCCCTGGCGGAGTGGACCGAAGACTACCGGTTCGGATTGCTCACTTCGCTGGAAGCTTTTGCCAAAATGAACAGAGGAGCGCTCATTGGCTCGCCCTGATACCACCGGGTCCATGCGGAAGATCCTCCTCTACGGGGACGTCGACCTCAACATCATCGACGGGTCCGCCGTCTGGCTCGTCTCCATGGCCGAGGCGTTATCCCGAACGGGCTCCGAAGTCTGCGTACTTCTCAAGACCCACGTCACGAAGACGCGGCTGCTTGACCGGATAGCTGACATGCCCGGCGTGGAAATCGCCCAACCTGGCGAGAGCGCGGACATCGAGGCGCTGCAGCCCCGAACCGCAGCCCAGCGCATGGCCCAGCTTGACGCGCAGCGGCCGTTCGACGTCGTGATCGCCCGCGGCACCCAGGTCGCGGCGCACGTCGCAAACTCCAAAGTCCTGGGCCCCAAGTCGTGGCTCTACATCACGGACATCGCCCATCCCGGCTCCCGGCTTTCCGAAAAAGACCGCGCGGTGCTCAGAAGGACCGTCGGACAATGCCGGCGCTTCTTCGTGCAGACTGAGGCCGCACGCTCCTACGTTGAGGCGACGATTCCCGAGGCCGCGGGAAAGACCCTGGTCCTCACGCCCATGGTGCCCGATGAATACTTTGACCTGCGGGGAGGCTCATCTGGCACCGGGCGGAAACTGAGTGCGGTCTACTCCGGCAAGTTCGCCAGGAAATGGCGGACCCTGGAAATGTGCTCCCTCCCGGCGACGGCCGGGGAACACAACCTTCCCCTGGCGTTGACGATGATCGGCGACAAGTTCCAGCACGACCTCCAGGACCCGCAGTGGTCGGCCACGATGGAGACGGCGGTGAGCTCGCCGGGGATCGACTGGCTGGGCGGGATGTCCCGTGATGAGGCCGCAAAGGAAGTCAGCCGGCACGACGTCGGGTTGAGCTGGCGGGATCGAAGCATGGACGCCAGCCTCGAAATTTCGACCAAGGTGCTCGAGTACGCGGCCCTTGGGGTGCCGCCGATGGTGAACCGGAATGCGCAGCACCTGGAGCTTTTCGGCGCGGACTATCCGCTGTATGTCGACGACGATTCGGCGGAGGGCGTTCTCAGCACCCTTCTGGCGGCGAGGGAAACCGTTGCCGGGCTGAAGGAGGAAGTGTCCAATCGTGTCCGGTACTACTCGATTTCAGCATCGGCGGCCCGGCTGAAAGCCTATTTCGAACGGTCCGAGGGCGACTACGCCCGCAGCCCGCGGTCCAGGCAAAAGACGCGGGTGCTGATTGCCGGTCACGACCTAAAGTTTGCGGGCGAGCTGGTGTCCGTCCTCGAGATGCGGGACGACATCGAACTCGCCTTCGACCACTGGACCTCACTTCATCAGCACGACGTCAAGGAGTCCGAGCGGCTCAGGGACTGGGCCGACGTGATCATCTGTGAATGGTGCGGGCCCAACGCCGTCTGGTACTCGAACAACAAACGGCGGAGGCAGAAGCTCATTGTGCGTCTTCACATGTTCGAGCTCAACGGCCCCTGGATGAGCGACGTGGCCGCCGAAAACATTGACTCCCTGATCTGCGTCTCGCAGCTCTACGTGGATCGCACTCGTGCAAGTACCGGCTGGACCGTCACCGCCATCCGGGTCATCCCGAACGCCGTGGACGTCATGGACCTCCGCAGATCCAAGGAACCGGATCATCGCTTCCGGCTGGGGCTGGTGGGCATCGTCCCCATGCGCAAGCGCCTGGACCGCGCCCTTGACCTGCTCGAGGAGCTGTTGGATGAGGACCCCAGGTACACCCTGCATGTCCGCGGAAGAATGCCGTGGGAGTATCCGTACGAATGGAAGAAGCCGTTCCAACGCGAGGCGTACCTGGAGATTTTTGACCGTATCGGCAGGTCCCCGGCGCTGCGGGATGCCGTGGTCTTCGAACCGTTTGGCCCCGACATGGCGTCCTGGCTGCGCAAGATCGGATATGTCCTATCGCCCAGCTCGGACGAGAGCTTTCACCTCGCCCCCGCTGAGGGCATGGCATCAGGCGCCGTACCGCTGTTCTGGCAAAGGCCCGGAGCGGATGAAATATTCAGCAACCGCTGGACTCGGGGGACAACGTCCCAGGTCCGGGCCCTGGTCTCGGCCCTCAACGGCTCGCCCCAGGCGTATGCAGAGGAGTCCCGGGCCGCCGCCGAATACGTCGGGCGGTTCGATATGCGGTCCACGGGCGAGGCCTGGCTGGAGGAAATACTCAGCACGTGAAGCCACGGCCCGGCACGGTCAGTCCCTCGCGGTAGCGTAGGGCTGTGCCTGAAACTGTGCCCGAACCTGTGCCCGAAACCGCTGTGCCCGAAACCGCTGTCCCTGAAACCGCTGTGCCTGAAGCCGCTGTGCCCGATGCCCTGCCCGCGGACGCCGCACTGACCGTTGGCGGCCTCTCGGAGTCCCAGCTGCTGGGACGCATCTTTCCGCGGCTCACGATTCCGCAGCCCAATGGCGGACCGGCGGCGGCGTCGTACTTGCTGCTGGGGCCGGGGGACGACGCCGCGATTGTCGCCGCGCCGGACGGGCGGACCGTGGTGAGCATCGACACCCAAGTGGCGGACCAGGATTTCCGGCTCGAATGGAACAACGGCTACCGGACCACCGGGTACGACGTCGGCTGGAAGGCCGCGGCGCAAAACCTCAGCGACATCAACGCCATGGGCGCCCGGGCCACGTCCGTTGTGGTCAGCCTGACCATGCCGCCGGAGACCCCCGTCTCCTGGGTGGAGGATTTCGCGGACGGCCTCGTGGCCGGCATCAGGGGGCTGGGGGCTTCGGCCTGCACGGTGGCCGGCGGCGACCTCGGCCGCGGCCGCGAACTGGCGGTCAGTGTGGCGATCCTGGGGACTCTTGACGGCAAGGCGCCCGTCCTGCGCTCCGGGGCCCGGCCGGGGGACACCGTGGCCCTGGCGGGAACAGTGGGCCGGGCCGCCGCCGGGCTGGCGCTGCTGGAGTCGAACGTCCCGGTGGGCGCCCTGACCGCCGGGCAGCGTTCCCTCCTGGACACCCAGTGCAGGCCGCAGCCGCCGCTCGCCGCCGGACCGCTGGCCCGTGAGGCGGGGGCGTCCGCCATGATGGACATCTCGGACGGCCTGGTCCGGGACGGAAACCGCATGGCGGCCGCCAGCCGCGCGGTGCTGAACCTGGACGCCGCCGCCCTGAAGGAGCTGGCCGCCCCGCTGCTGCCGGCGTCGGAGCTGTTGGGGGCAGACCCGATGGCGTGGGTCCTCGGCGGCGGTGAAGACCATGGGCTGCTCGCCACTTTCCCGGCAGGGGTTCCGCTCCCTCCCGGGTTCACTGCGATAGGCTCGGTAGAGGCCCCTGCACCAACCGAAAGCACGGGAGTAACGATCGCGGGCAGGCCCGCTGACGCTGTGGGATGGGATCACTTTGCAGACTAAGATTGCCGCCAACGCGCAAGCGATGAAGCGGTGGTTGGGCAAGGCGGAAACCACGCTCGGCAACCACAGCGACCGCCTGAACGCCATCAACATCTTTCCGGTAGCCGACGGCGACACCGGCACCAACCTCTACCTGACCGTCCGCGCCGCGGCCCACGCCGCGGACGCCGCCGTGCCGGGACACCCGGACGGGGCGGCGCACGCGGCACCGGACCCGACCCTGCATGACGTTGGCGCCGTCCTTGCGCAGGCCGGCCAGGTTGCCATGGAACAGGCCCGCGGCAACTCGGGAACCCTGTTCGCCGTCTTCCTCTGCGCTGCTGCCGAACCCCTGGCCGGGCACACCCGGATCAGCTCACCCCTGCTGGCCGCGGCCCTGAACCGGGCCCAGATCCGGGCCTGGTCCGCGCTGAGTGATCCCGTGCCCGGCACCATGCTCTCCGTCATGGAGGCTGCCGCCAGGGCCGCGGCCGCCGTGGACTCCGCACACGACGGCGATGACAGCAACCAGACCCTGGGCCTGGCCCTGGACGCCGCCGTCGAGGCGGCCCTGGCCGCCGTGGTCCGCACGGAAGAGCAGCTCGATGCCCTGCAGGCCGCCCACGTGGTGGACGCCGGCGGCGTGGGCATGCTGCTGATCCTGGACTGCCTCCGCTCGGCCGTGCTGGGCGAGGAGCTCCAGAGCGAACTGCTGGACGGACTGCACGGCTACGACGTCCAGGATCCGCATATCCACGTCGGCATGCCGCGAGACGAAGGTGTCGAAGTCATGTGCACCATTTCCCTGTCCCCGCTGGACGCCGCCATGATGCGCCAACGGCTCGACGAAATGGGCGACTCGGTGATCATGAGCCAGGTCGGTGGCGGCGCCGACGCCGCCGGGCTCTACCGCTGGCGCGTCCACGTCCACGTCCTGGATGGGGACCTCGCCGTCGCGCTGATCCGTTCCCTGGGCGAGCCCACGGACATTTCCGTGAGCGAGCTCGCAGTCCCGCGCGACCCGGAGGCACCGGCCGCCACGGTTGCCGCCACCGCAGGCGCACCTGTTGACGCTACCGTCGCTGCTGCTGCTGCCCCGGCGCGTGCCGCCGAAACCCGAAACCCCGACGGACATGCACGCTGAACTTGAACTGGGCCTGGAGCGCCGCATCGGCAAGCGCTCCGCGGCCGTCATCGAAAAACACCTTGGCATCACCACTGTCGGCGGGCTCCTGAACTATTTTCCCCGCCGCTACCTCAGCCGCGGCGAGCTCACGCCCATCAGCGAGGTCCCGCTGGACGAGGAAGTGACCCTGATCGCCCGGGTGGTCTCCAACAGCACCCGGCCCATGCGCGCCCGGCGCGGTTCCCTCACCGACGTCGTGATCTCCGACGACGCCGGCGGTACCGCTTCCACGCGGGCGGCCGGCGCACTGCCGGGCACGCTCAAGGTCAGCTTCTTCAACGGGTTCCGGGCCAAGGCCGAGCTGCAGCCGGGCCGGCGTGCCATGTTCTCCGGCAAGGTTACGCGCTACGCCGGATCCCTCGGCCTGACCAACCCGGATTTCCTGCTGCTGGACGAGGACCCCGAAACGCCGGGCATCGACCCGGAGAAGCTCGCCGCCATGCCGATCCCGGTGTACCCGGCCACGGCGAAACTGACCAGCTGGTCCATCCAGAAGGTCATCTCGACGCTGCTGGACACCGTGGAGCTCGAAACCCTCGGCGACCCGCTGCCGGCGGAGATCGCGGCGCGGGAGAAGTTCCTGCCGGTCGCGGACGCCTACCGGCTGATCCACGCCCCGCAAACCCCGGCGGACTACCAGCGCGCCCGGGACCGGTTCCGCTACCAGGAAGCCCTGGTGCTCCAGTCGGCCCTGGCCCGCCGCCGCGCCCAACTCGCCGCCGAGGAAGCGACGGCCCGCCGCCCGGCACCGGACGGGCTGCTGCCCGCCTTCGACCGCCAGCTCCCGTTCACGCTGACCGCCGGCCAGGCCGCCGTCGGCAAGACGCTCTCCGACGAGCTCGCCCAGGACTCGCCCATGAACCGGCTGCTGCAGGGCGAAGTGGGCTCCGGCAAGACGATCGTTGCGCTGCGCGCCATGCTGCAGGTGGTGGACGCCGGGGGACAGGCTGCCCTGCTGGCCCCCACCGAAGTCCTCGCTGCCCAGCACTATGAATCCATCCGGCGCACGCTCGGACCGCTCTCCCGGGACGGGATGCTCGGCGGGTTCGGACCGGACGCCGTCCAGGTCACCCTGCTCACCGGCTCCATGCCCACCGCGGCGCGGAAGCAGGCCATGCTCGACGCCGCCTCCGGAACGGCCGGAATCGTGATCGGCACCCATGCCCTGCTCAGCGACAACGTCTCCTTCTACGACCTTGGCCTGATCGTGGTGGACGAACAGCACCGCTTCGGCGTGGAACAGCGCGACGCCCTCCGGGCCAAGGCCAGCAAACCGCCGCACCTGCTGGTCATGACCGCCACCCCGATTCCCCGGACCGTGGCCATGACCGTGTTCGGCGACCTCGAAACCTCCGTGCTCGATGAGCTGCCCGCCGGCCGCGCCCCGATCTCCACCCACGTGGTGGGGCTCGCGGAACACCCGGGGTGGGCCACCCGGATCTGGTCCCGGTCGCGGGAGGAGATCGACGCCGGCCACCAGGTCTACGTCGTTTGCCCCAAGATCGGCACGGACGACGACGGCGACTTCACCCCGGGCGAGGCCGAACCGTCCGCCGCGGACCTCGAAGGCGAGAACGGTTCCCGGGAACTCGCCTCGGTCACCGGCGTCGTGGAACATCTCCAGGACGAACCGGCCCTGGCCGGGGTGGCTGTGGCGCCGCTGCACGGCAGGCAGGACCCGGTGCTGAAGTCCGAGACCATGGCCTCCTTCACGGCCAACCAGACCAAGCTGCTGGTCTCCACCACCGTGATCGAAGTCGGCGTGGACGTCCACAACGCCACGCTCATGGTGATCCTGGACGCGGACCGTTTTGGCATCTCCCAGCTCCACCAGCTGCGCGGCAGGGTGGGCCGCGGCGGGCTGCCCGGAACCTGCCTGCTGGTCACCACCCTGGAGCCGGGCCATCCGAGCCGGCGCCGCCTGGATGCCGTCGCCGCCACCACGGACGGCTTCGAACTGTCCCAGGAGGACCTCAAGCTCCGCAGGGAGGGCGACATCCTGGGCGCCTCGCAGTCCGGCGGGCGCTCCACGCTGAAGCTGCTGCGCGTGCTCGAACACGAGGACGTGATCGCCCGGGCCCGGCAGGACGCCCAGCGGATCGTGGCCGCCGATCCCGCGCTGGCGGGCCAGCCCCGGCTTGCGGCCGCGATCGATGAATACCTGAACCCCGAGAAGGAGGCGTTCCTTGAACGCGGCTAGGACCACGAGCCAGGCAAACACGTCCGCGGGGGTCCGCGCATGAGCCGGATCATTGCCGGTGCGGCCGGCGGCAGCACGCTGAACAGCGTGCCCGGGAACCTGACACGGCCCACCACCGACCGCGTCAAGGAGGCCCTGTTCTCCCGGCTGGACGCCTTCAACGTCATCGCCGGCGCCCGCGTCCTCGATCTGTACGCGGGATCCGGCTCGCTGGGGGTGGAGAGCGGCAGCCGCGGCGCGGACTCCGTGGACCTGGTCGAATTCGACGCCAAGGCAAGCGCCGTCTGCCAGCGGAACGCCGATCTTGTCAACACTGTCACGGGCCGCAAGGTGGTCTCCGTGCACCGCTCCAAGGTCGAATCCTTCCTCGACCGGGCCGCCGACTCCGCGATCTGGGACCTGGTGTTCCTGGACCCGCCCTACCCCCTGGACGAGCCGGCCCTCGCTGCCGTGCTGGCCAAGCTGGTGCCGCACCTGGGCGAGGGAGCGGTCGTGGTGGTGGAACGCTCGTCCCGGAGCCCCGAGCCGGTATGGCCCCAGGGCATGGAACGGTTTGCCGAGAAGAAGTACGGCGAAACCCGGCTGTGGTTCACCGAGCCCGGCGTGGAAGCCGCGGACGCTGTGGAAGCAGCGGACCTGGCGGCAGTGGACGCTGTGGAAGCAGCGGACCTGGAAGCAGGGGACTAGCCGGCCAGCGCGTCCAAATCGACGCCGGTGAGCAGCCGGGCCGGATGCGGACCGCGCGCCGTGAGCGCCGCCGTCCAGACCTCCGGCCACGGCCCCTGCGTCCCGGTCAGGATGATGTTCCCGGGGTACCGGCCAGTGAACATTCCGGCCTCCGCGAAGGCCGAGACGTCGGCCATGGCCCGGCCCATGGCCGCGATCTGGCTCCGGACCAGGGTCAGCCCGGGTTCGTCGCCCACGTTGACGATCAACACGCCGCGCGGCGTCAGCCGGGCCGCCGCCTCCTGGTAGAACCCGGTACACGCGATGTGTTCCGGCGCCTCCGGCCCGGAGAAGATGTCCAGGATCACGACGTCGAACCGCAGGCCCGCCGGAAGCCCGGCGAGGGCGTCGCGGGCATCGCCGATCACCGTGTGCAGCTCGGTCCCCTCCGGCAGGGGCAGCTGAGCGAGCACAAAGTCCAGCAGTTCCCGCTCCAGCTCCACCGCGTACTGAACCGAGCCGGGCCGGGTGGCCTGGATGTAGCGGGCCAGGGTCAGGGCCCCGGCGCCCAAGTGCAGCGCCGTGATCGGCTCGCCCCACGGGGCGGCGAGGTCCACCACGTGCCCGATCCTGCGCAGGTATTCGTAGAAGATGTCCGCGGGGTCGGCCAGGTTGACGTGGGACTGCTCGGCGCCGCCGATGCTCAGCACGAAGCCGCCGTCGGTAAAGGCATCCGGTTCGATCACGGCGTGGTGCCCGGTGGTTCGCAGGAACCGCGAGGCCCCGAATTGCTGCCCGGCCATGTTCACAGCCTGTCGCGCAAGGTCGCCAGCCGCTCGGCGGCCTCCTCCAGCACGTGCAGCTGCTTGCAGAACGCGAAGCGGAGCAGGCTGCGGGTGCGTTCGGCGCCGTCGGCGTGGCAGAAGACGGGCACAGGGATCGCGGCGACGCCCACGAGTGCCGGCAGCCTGCGGGCCAGCTCCACGGAATCGGTGATCCCCAGCGGTGAGGTGTCCACGTTGACGAAGTAGGTCCCCTGCGGGGTCAGCACGTCGAGGCAGGCCGCGCGCAGTCCCTCGCTGAGGATGTCGCGCTTGTACCGGAGGGTGTCGGCGATGCCGGCGTAAAACTCGTCCGGAAGCCCCAGGCCCACCGCGATGGCGGCCTGGAAGGGCGTGCCGGAACTGTAGCTAAGGAACTGCTTGACCGTCCGGGCGGCGGCCACGAGCACCTCCGGCCCGGAGAGCCAGCCGATCTTCCAGCCGGTGAAGGAGAACGTCTTGCCGGCCGAGGAAATGGTCAGCGTGCGCTCCGCCGCCCCGGGCAGCGTCGCGACCGGGATGTGCCGCACACCGAAGGTCAGGTGCTCGTACACTTCGTCGGTGACGATGACGGCGTCGTATTTCGCGGCCAGTTCGACGACGCGCTCGAGCACCTCGCGGGGAAACACCGCCCCGGTCGGGTTGTGCGGATTGTTGATCAGCACCACCTTGGTGCGGTTGCTGAACGCGGCCTCGAGTGCGGCCAGATCCGGCATGAAATCCGGGGCCAGGAGCGGGGCGGTGACGTGCGTGGCGCCGGAGAGCCCGATGATGGCGCCATAGGAGTCGTAGAACGGTTCGAAGGTGAGCACTTCATCTCCCGGACCTACCAGCGCGAGCAGGGCAGCGGCAATGGCCTCCGTGGCGCCGGTAGTGACGATAATTTCGGTCTGCGGATCCGCGGCCAGCCCGTAGAACCGCTGCTGGTGCACCGAGATCGCCTCCCGCAGCGGCAGGATGCCCTTGCCGGGCGCATACTGGTTGGCTCCGGCGGCGATCGCTGCCTGGGCGGCCTCCTTGATCTCCACGGGGCCGTCCTCGTCCGGGAAGCCCTGGCCAAGGTTGATGGCGCCCGTGCTCAGGGCCAGGGTGGTCATCTCCTCGAAGATCGTCACGCCCAGAGAGCCATCGGGGGAGAGCAGGTTGGCGCCGGTTGCGGCGCGCTGCCACGGCAGCGGCATGCGGGGGCTCATCGGGTGCCCGCCTTCTCGTCCCGGCCGGTGAAGCTGTCCATGGTGGTGTAGATCCCAAAGACCTTTCCGCCCACGAAGTCCCACGCCCGCACCGGCAGGATGCCCTTGAGTACTTTCCCCAGCATGGCCATGGCGGGGGCGATCAGCTGCGGCCGCCCGGCGGCCGTAGCACGCCATGCCCTGTCCACGGCATCCTCCGGTGTCATGAGCGGGGTCAGCAGGGGACCCCGGGCTCCCTCGAACATGCCGGTGGAAATGTAGCTGGGGCAGAAGGTGGTGACTTTCAGGTGGCCGTAGCCCTGCTGCTCAAGCTCGAGCCGGAGCGAGTCGCTCCAGCCGATGACGGCCCATTTTGAGGCCGCGTAAACGCTCATCCGCGGATTCGAGACCGTGCCGGCGGCGGAGGCAACGTTGAGGATCCGGCGCGGGCGGCCGGCGCCGGCCATCATGTCCGGCAGGAACTCCAGGGTGACGTACATGGGGGCGAGGGCGTTGATGTCCATGGTCAGGGCGATGTCACGGTCCGGGGCGTGGTCCCAGAAGTACGCGCCGCGGACAATCCCGGCGTTATTGACCAGCAGCGCCAGCGGTCCCTCAGCCCTGGCCTCCCGGGCGGCGTCGGCAATCGCGGCGCGATCCGCCAGGTCCACCGTGCGGGGGACGGCGCGGGCGCCCAAAGCGGCGACTTCAACGGCGGTGCCGGCCAGGGCATCGGCGTCGACGTCCCAGAGGATCACTACCTCGGCGCCTTCCCGGGCGGCGCGGAGGGCGTAGAGCCGGCCCATGCCGCTGGCGGCACCGGTGACCAGGACCACGCCGCCGTCCACGGTGAAAGGCGGCGCAGTGACGGGCCACACAGTGACAGGCCGCACAGTGAAAGGAGAAGTCGCGCGATTGTTCGATGCTGACATTCAGTCATGTTATCCCGGGCTGCGGCGCGGATACGGTAGGTTCGGAGCATGAGACGCGCTGTTTGCCCTGGCTCTTTTGACCCCATCCACAACGGACACCTGGAAGTCATTGCGCGTGCCGCGGGCCTCTTCGACGAGGTGATCGTGGCCGTGTCCACGAACTATTCCAAGAAGTACCGCTTCAGCCTGGAGGAGCGGATCGACATGGCCAGGGAAACGTTCGCGTCCTTGCGCGGGATCGTGGTTGAACCCGTGGGGGAGGGTCTCCTGGCCGAGTACTGCCGGCAGCGCGGTGTGTCGGCGATCGTCAAGGGCCTGCGTTCGTCCTCGGACTTCGACTACGAGCTGCCGATGGCCACGATGAACCGGCAGCTGACCGGCGTCGAGACGGTGTTCCTGCCGGCGGAAGGCCACTACCTGCACCTGTCCTCCACCCTCATCAAAGAGGTCTTCGCCCTCGGCGGGGACGTCTCGGACTTTGTTCCCCGCTCTGTGCTGAAACGGCTGGCCCCGGGCGAGCCGGTCCCGAACAGGGCGCGCAAAGTGTAAGCTTGACCGGTACTCGGCGGTCTGCTGCCGGTTGCGTGGCCCGAATCCGAGGCCGCTTGTGGTGTGAACCGCCGGCGTGCCCCCCGGTTTGAGTCCGTCCGGAAGTTCAGGCTAAGATAGTACGTCGGTCATATGTTCAACAGGAGTTCTCATTAAACGAGATGCTAGTTCGCCCTTGGCGTTCGACGTCAAGGACCTCGGACGCAGTCCGGGAAGCATGCGGACGCTGACGGAACATGTACCCGCGCCAAGTGATCTTGGCGTGGCGCTCATTGGCGTGCAGGAAGGCTCGGATGTCGAGCTGGACCTGCGGCTTGAGGCCGTACACGAAGGAATTCTGGTATCAGGAACCGCGCACGTCGAAGTTACTGGCGAATGCGGCCGATGCCTGGATCCCCTTGCGTATGACCAAGAGGTTGATGTGCAAGAACTTTTCTTCTACGAGGATGCTGTGTTCTCCGACGAAGAAGACGAAGAAGAGCAACGTCGAGTCGAGCACGATCTGATCGATCTTGAGCCGGTGTTGCGGGACGCAGTTGTCACCATACTGCCGTTCCAGCCGGTGTGCCGGGAAGACTGCCAGGGCCTTTGCTCCGAATGTGGAGTGCGCCTGGAAGACGAGCCGGGGCATCACCACGAGGTCGTAGATCCTCGCTGGGCCGCCCTGGCTGACTTGGCTAAGCCTGACCGGCAAAACTGATTTGTAAGTGTTTTTCTAGAGAGAAATGAGTTAGCCGTGGCTGTCCCGAAGCGGAAAATGTCTCGCTCGAATACCCGCGCCCGCCGCTCCCAGTGGAAGGCAACTGCCCCCCACCTGGTGAAGACTGTCGAGAACGGCCAGGTCACGTACAGCCTGCCGCACCAGGCAAAGGTCGTTACCGACTCGGCTGGCACTGCGCTGTTCCTTGAGTACAAGGGCCGCAAGGTCGCAGACGTCTAATCCGCCAACAGGCTGAAAAAGATGTCTTCAACTGAAGAGCTTCTGAAGCGTCTCGGTGTCACTATTGACGCCGGGACGCTTCGTCTTGCGCTCACACACCGTTCCTACGCCTACGAAAACGGCGGCATCCCCACCAACGAACGGCTCGAGTTCCTGGGCGACTCCATCCTGGGGTTCTCCGTAACGGACGCGCTGTACCGTGACAACCCCACGCTGCCCGAAGGCGACCTGGCCAAGCGCCGCTCCGCCGTCGTCAGCACCCGGGCGCTGGCCGGCATCGGCCGCAGCATCGGGCTGGGGGAGTTCATCTACCTTGGACAGGGCGAAAAGCTCACCGAAGGCAAGAACAAGGCCTCCATCCTGGCGGACACCATGGAGGCGCTGATCGGCGCCACCTACCTCTCCAACGACATCGAGACGGCCCGGCAGCTGGTCATGCGGCTGGTCGGCCCGCTGTTGAAGGACGCCGCCGCCCTCGGCGCGGGCACCGACTGGAAGACTTCCATCCAGGAGCTCGCCGCCAGCCGGCAGCTTGGGACCATCAACTACGCGGTCGACGGCTCCGGGCCGGACCACGCCCGGACGTTCGAGGCCGTGCTGCGGATCGGCGGCACGGACTACGGCACCGGCACCGGCAACTCCAAGAAAGAGGCCGAACAGGAAGCCGCCGCCGACGCCTGGCGCCGGCTGACCGCCCCGGCCGCGCCGGATCCGCAGCAGCTGCAGTCCCAGACCGGCAGCTAGGCCGGCGTTGCCTGAACTGCCCGAGGTCGAGGTGGTCCGGCGCGGCCTGGTGAGCTGGGTGCGCGGCCGGACCATCACCTCCGTCGAGGTCCTGGACCCGCGCTCCCTGCGCCGGCACGCCCTGGGACCGGAAGACTTTGCCGGCAACCTTGAAGGCGCACGGGTCCTGGACGTGGTCCGCCGCGGCAAATTCCTGTGGATGCCGCTGGCGGACACGCCCGCCGCGCCCGGAAACGGTACCCCGGCCGGCGGGCCGGGCCCCGCCGTCGCGCTCATGGCCCATCTGGGCATGTCCGGCCAGCTGCTCATGCAGGACCCCGGCGTTCCGGATGAAAAACACCTGAAGGTCAGGCTGCGGCTCAGCCCAGCCGACGGCATGCCCGGACAGCTCCGGTTCGTGGACCAGCGCATCTTCGGCGGCCTGTTCCTGACCACGCTGATCCCCACCGACGACGGCGGCCCTGGCGGCCTCGCCGAAACGCCGCTGCCGCTCATCGCCGAGGAAGCCGCGCACATTGCCCGTGACCCGCTGGATCCCTGGTTCTCCTTCGAGACCTTCTACCGGCGCCTGCGGGCCCGCAAAACCGGGCTCAAGCGGGCGCTGCTGGACCAGGGCCTGGTGTCCGGGATCGGCAACATCTACGCGGACGAGGCCCTCTGGACGGCGCGGCTGCACTACGCCCGGCCCACCGACACCCTGCGCCGCCCCGACGCGCTGCGGGTCCTCGACGCCGCCCGCGAGGTCATGACGGACGCCCTGGCCGCCGGCGGCACGAGCTTCGATTCGCTCTACGTCAACGTCAACGGAGCCTCCGGGTACTTCGACCGTTCCCTGAACGCCTACGGCCGGGAGGGGCTCGAGTGCAAGCGCTGCGCCGCCGCCGGCCGGGTCAGCCGGCTCTTGCGGGAACAGTTCATGAACCGGTCCTCGTACACCTGTCCCGTCTGCCAGCCCCGGCCGCGGAACGGGCGCTGGTAGGGGGCGTCCGGGCGTAGTGCCCGGCCAGCCTCGCCAGGCCCTCGTCAAGCGAAACGGCGGGGGACCAGTTGAGGAGTCCACGGGTCTCGCGCTGGTCGAACCAGTGGGCGGTGGAGAGCTGCTCAGCGAGGAATCTGGTCATCGGCGGCTCCCCGGACCGGCCGGACCGGGACCACACCTTCTCCACCACCGATCCCGCAGCCCGCGCGAGGCTGCCCGGCACCGTCCACGACGGCGCAGGGACGCCGCCCGCGGCGCAAATGCCCGCCAGCAGCTCACCGACCGGGCGGGGTTCGCCGTTGCTGACCACGAGCGCCCGGCCGTGGATGTACTCCATCCGGTCAAGGGCGGCGACGATGGCCGAAGCGGCGTTGTCCACGTAGGTCGTGTCGATCAGGGCCGCGCCGGCGTCGAGCAGCGGCAGGCGGCCGCGGCTGGCACGTTCCAGCACCCGTTCCACCAGCTGCGTGTCACCCGGGCCCCAGACGATGTGCGGGCGCACCGCCGTGACCCGGAAACCCGGCGAGTCCGCGGCCAGCGCCAGCAGTTCGGCCTCGGCCTTCGTGCGGGAGTAGTCACCGTGCGCGCGGACCGGGTCCGCCGCCTCGGCGCCCAGCCCGGCGATGGCGGCCCCGGAATTGGCCACGGACGGGGAGGAGACAAACACCAGCTCCCGCACACCGGCCTCGCGGGCGGCCCGGAGCAGGCGGCGCGTGCCTTCGATATTGACCTCGTCGAACTCCGCGGCGCGGCCGGTGAAGGAGACCTTCGCGGCCAGGTGGATGACGCCCTCGGCGCCGGAGACGGCGCGGCGCACGGCGGCCTCGTCAGCAACGGACCCTTGGAGGTCCGTGGCGCCGTCGACGCCGGAGGGGCGGCGCTGGAACGTGCTGACGGCGTGGCCCTGCCGCACCAGCAGCCGCGCGACTTCCCCGCCGAGCAGTCCGCTGGCGCCGGTGACGAGGACCCTCATGGCGTGCCCGGACGGCCGCCGGCCAGCACCGCCGAAGCCCACCGGGCCAGTCGGCTCCTGTCGATCTTGGCGTTGTGGCGGATGTCGGTCGGCTGGGAGGGGACAGCGAGCACGGCGGAGACGCTGACCCCTGCCGCGCGGGCGGCGTCCCGTACGCGGCCCGCCAGCTGAGGGGCGGCCAGACCGGCCCGGCGGACCGGCGGAACGGTTTCGACGACGGCGACGACAGCCTGGGTCCCGGACGGACCGACCCCGACGACGGCTGCCATCCCGACGTCGTCCAGGCGTTCGATGGCCTGCTCGGCGCCCACCGGAGTCACCACCGCGCCCGGAGCCGTCACGACGTGCACGAGGCGTCCTTCCACCCAGAGCCGGCCGGCGGCGTCGAGGTGCCCCACATCGCCGGTGCGGTGCCATCCGGCCGTGCGGACGCTCTCGTGCTGGGTCAGCCAGAGCCGGTCGTAGGCTTCTTTCACGTGCGGGGCCCTGATGAGGATCTCCCCGCTCACTCCGGCCTCCCTGACGGGCTCGTTCCCGGGTGCGGTGCCGTCCGCGGCCAGCGGGATGATGGCCACGCGGGCGCCCTGTACCGGCCGGCCCACGCACACGCCGTTGCCGGCGCCTGCCATGGTTCCGGCGGCGGCGTCGGCCGCGGCGGCACGGATCTGTTCGAGGCTGATGTCCGTGACGGGCAGCGCCTCGGTCATCCCGTACGGGGTGTGCAGCGAGGCCCGCGGCAGCAGCCGCTGCACCTCTGCGAGAAGGGCTTCAGGGACCGGCGCGCCGGCGGAGAGCAGCAGCTCCACGCGCCCCAGGGCCTCGTGTCCGGCCCGGCTCAGGCCGGCCCGGGTGGCCAGGACGTTGCGCAGCGCCGCGGGGGAGGCGAAGACCACCGTGGCGTCGATGGCTGCTGCGGCGTGCGCCAGCGCGCTGGCCGTCAGGGTGCGGGGGGCGGTGACGTCCATGGCGGGCGTTACCGAAACGGCTCCGAGCGCCGGTCCCAGCAGGGCGAACGGCGCGAAGCCCGCCACCAGGCGTGCGCCCGGGCGGATCTCCAGCGTCGCGGCCACGGCATCGCGCATCGCCGCCAGCCGCCCGTGCGTGTAGACCACGCCCTTGGCGGGCCCCGTGGAACCGGAGGTGAACAGCACCGCGGCGGGGGCGTCCGGGTCCGGAACCGGGGCCGTGCCCGGGCGAGGGAGTCCGGGGCTGAGGCCGGCTCCGCGGCGGGCAAGAGCAGCCAGGGAGGTCTCGACGGCGAGGAGCCCGCGGCGCCGGGCCGGCAGGTCCCGCACACTGATGCGCCGTCCCGGCCAGCCAAGTACCGCGGCGGCCGCCAGGGCCTTGTCGATTCCGATGAGGAAGTCGGGGGTGGCGCCCTTCACCGCACGGCTCAGGCCGCGGGTACCCAGGCCGGCGTCGGCCACGATGACCACCGCGCCGAGCCGCAGGCAGGCGTAGAGGACCACGGTCAGGTCCACGCCCGGGGGAACCATCAGGCTCACCCGGGTGCCGTTCCCTACACCGGCGTCCTGCAGGCCCGCAGCGAGGGCGGCGATGTTCTGTTCGAGCTCCTGCCAGCTGAGCGAGCGGGCGACGCTGCCGTCCGTGGCCATTTCCGCGACGGCGGTATCCCCGGCCGCTGGTCCCGCCGCCAGCTCGGCGAGGGGCGCCCACAGGGGCGGGACCCCGGCGCCGGGCTTCAGGGGCCCTGTCCCGAATTCCAGCATCGAGTCGTCGGCCGGGCCGTCGGCCAGTTCGTTGGCCGGCCCGCTGTCCGGGCCGCACCCGGCCAGCCACTCGAAGACGGGCGCGGCGATGTCCCTGTCTTCCGCGACCAGGTGGCCGGCACCCTCGAAGCGGTGAACTTTCGCGTCCGGCAGCCGGCCGATGAGGTCCTTGAGGTACCGGTCGGAAAAGATCGGATCGCGCGGGCCCCAGAGCATCAGGGCCGGAACCCTCAGCCCGCGCACCCCTTCCGCGACGCGGCTGAGCGTCGGAAAGCTGGGGTGGGACGCGTCGGCGGGAATGTCCGCGACAAAGTTCCCCACGCCGGCGCGGCGGCCGGCGCCGCGGTAGGGGGCCATGAAGGCGCCACGGACATCGGCGGCGAGCGGTGGGTGGGCCAGGGCATGCGTCACGCGCAGGAAGGTGTCCGTCCCCGTCGTTCCCCAGCGGTGCACGGCAGGGTGCAAGGCAAGCCGCAGTGCAGGCGGGATGCGGGCGCCGGAGGGCTGGTGCACGGCTGTGTTGGCCAGCACGACGCCAGCGAGCTGCTGCGGATGGGCCACGGCCCAGCCCAGGCTGATCACGCCGCCCCAGTCGTGGCCGACGGTGACGACCGGGCCGTCCAGGCCGAGCGACGCGGTGAGGTCGCCCAGGTCGTTGATCCGGTCCTCCAGGCGCCGGAACGTGCCGGTGCGCTCGGAGAAGCCCATGTCCAGCTGGTCCACGGCCACCACGCGCCACGGATGTGCGGGGTCGGATCCGGCGGCCAGCAGGGTCCGCCACAGGTAGGACCACGTCGGGTTGCCATGCACGCACAGCAGGGTGCCGGCAGGTGTCAGGCCGCGGCGCGCGAGCTGGGCACCGTTGTCCAGCAGGTGCCAGCGGCGCACGGTGCCGGGCTCATCCGCGGCGGAGGTGGAAGCCACATCGATTTCGCGCGACCACTCGGGGTCGACGCCGGGCCAGTCGGCGGCTACCAAACGATTTCCACCATGGCGGTGTTCAGGCCGGAACCGACGCCCATGCACAGCACGCGATCCCCGGCCGCGAGAGTCTGCGCTTCGGCCGCGAGGGTCATGGGGAGGGAGGCCGGGCCCACATTGCCCCAGTGCGGGAACGTGATCGGCACCTTGTCCGGGTCCAGGTCAATGGCGTTGATGATGGCCTGGGTATAGGCATTGCTCACCTGGTGCGTGACATACCGGTCCATCGAGGCCCAGTCCCACTCCGGCTGGGCCTCGTGCCAGGCATCGACCACGAGCTGCAGGCCGCCGTCGAGCAGGCCTTTGGTGTCGGTGGCCATGCCGTCAATGCTGCCCACGCACAGTTCATGGTGCTCGGTGCCGGCACGCATCACGCCGCCGAGGACCCGGTGCGCCCCGGGGTGCTCGTCCGCCGGGCCCAGGACGGCCGCAGCCGCTCCGGAGCCGAGCGTCAGTGTGGCGAACTCGCGGTTGAAGTCCTCGCGGGTCGTCTCGGGCCGCTGCAGCCGGGCCAGGGTGGCCTCCTGCGTTGCCTGGGCGTCTTCACCGTTGACGATCATCGCGTACTTGATCTGGCCGGAGTCGATCATGTTGGCCGCCAGGGTCATGCCGTTGACGAATCCAAGGCAGGCGTTGGCCAGATCAAAGTTCATGGCCGACGAAGGCAGGCGCAGTCCGTGATGGATCTTTACCGCGACGGACGGTTCGAGGTTGCGCCGCGTCACGGAGGTGTTGATCAGCAGGCCAATCTCGGACGCTTCGATGCCGGACTCGGCCAGGGCCTTTGCACCCGCCTCGATGGCTGCGTCGTCGAACGATGTCCCGGGGGCCCACCAGCGCCGGTGCGTGATGCCCGCGACCCGTTCGAGCAGTTTCGGGGGGACCCTCAGCCGCCGCAGGGTCGAAGCCAGCCTGCGGTCGAAATCCATGGAACTGACGATCGTCGGAGCTTCGACGCTGCTTACCGAAAGTAGAGCGGTGTTGCTGTGCCGGAATGTTGCATTGCCTACCAATTCAAGCCCCTGTTCATGTCCGTCCTGCGCTCCGGCGGTGGCCGCTCACAAGCCCGAGAGCTTAACTATGCCCCGTGCAGGTCAATTCCCGCATATGCGGCCTCCGCCATCTGCGGCGGCTTCGCGCTGGTTCTGCGCGGAATGGCCGCAGATGCGCAGTAGATTGTATGTATCCGGGGCCGCCCCGAACCCCCCGCGTCCGTCCGAATCATGCTTTCGTCGGACAGCGGGCCAGTCCGCCGACCAGGAGAACCGAAGCGCCTTGCACCTGAAAAGTCTGACCGTCCGGGGATTCAAGTCGTTCGCCTCGGCGACGACCTTTGAATTCGAACCGGGCGTCACCGCCGTGGTGGGCCCCAACGGCTCGGGCAAATCCAACGTGGTGGACGCGCTGGCCTGGGTCATGGGCGAACAGGGAGCCAAGACCCTCCGCGGCGGCAAGATGGAAGACGTGATCTTTGCCGGCACCTCGGGCCGGCCGCCCCTGGGCCGGGCGCACGTCTCGCTGACCATCGATAACAGCGACGGCGCCCTCCCGATCGAATACAGCGAGGTCACGATCTCGCGCACGCTGTTCCGGACCGGCGGCTCGGAATACGCCATCAACGGCGCGGGATGCCGGCTGCTCGATATCCAGGAGCTGCTCTCCGACTCGGGGCTGGGCCGCGAGATGCACGTGATTGTCGGCCAGGGCCAGCTGGACAAGGTCCTGCACGCCACCCCCGAGGACCGGCGCGGCTTCATCGAGGAGGCCGCCGGCATCCTCAAACACCGCCGCCGCAAGGAAAAGACGGTCCGCAAACTCGAAGCCATGCAGGCCAACCTGTCCCGGCTCAGCGACCTCACCGGCGAAATCCGGCGGCAGCTGACCCCGCTGGGCAAACAGGCCGAGGTGGCCCGGCGCGCCCAGAGCGTCCAGTTCGAGGTCCGTGACGCCCGCTCACGGCTCCTGGCCGACGACCTCGTTGCGCTGCAGTCCGCGCTGGCGCAGGACGTGGCGGATGAATCGGAGCTCAAGGCACGCCGCGCCGTCGTCGAACGCGACCTCGAGGCGGGGCGGCAGCGCCAGGCCGTCCTCGAAGGGCTCGCAGCCGAGGCCACGCCCGCGCTGAACGCCGCGCGGGAGAACTGGTATTCGCTCTCCACCGGTCGCGAACGGCTCCGTTCCCTCGGCKCGCKCGCCGAGGAACGCCGCCGCCTGCTCGGCGCCGCGGATGTGGTTCCGGACACCGGCCGGGACCCGGACCAGCTGGAGCAGCAGGCCGCCCGCGTCCGCGACGAGCAGGCCGGGCTGGAACGGCAGATCCTGGACCGCACCGAGGCCCTGGACGCCGCGACAGCCGCCAAACACGACGCCGAACAGGCCGCCGCCGCCGAGGACAAGCGGCTCGCGGCCCTGCTCCGGGCCGCCGCGGACCGGCGTGAAGGCCTGGCCAAGCTCGCCGGGCAGGTCGGCGCGGCACGGTCCCGCGTCGAGTCTGCCCAGTCCGAGCTCGGCCGTCTCCGCGAATCGCAAAAGGCCGGCGAGGAGCGCCGACGGCAGGCGCACAGCGAGTTCACAGCCCTGGAAGCGCAGGTCGCAGGGGTCGAAGACGGCGAGGAATCGCTCGACGCCGATTACGAGGCCGCGAGCGAGGCCCTCGAAACCATCATCGCCGAAATTGACGCCCTGAAGGCGGCCGAGCGCGAAGGCGAGCGGGAACGCGGCGCCCTTATGGCCCGCCGCGATGCCCTCCAGCTGGGCCTGAACCGCAAAGATGGCTCCGGGCATGTGCTCGGCGCGGCAGCCGGGGACCTGGCCGACGGGGTCCTGGGATCGCTGGCATCCATGATCACCGTGGATCCCGGATTCGAGGCCGCCGTCGCCGCCGCACTCGGCAGCGCGTCCGACGCCGTGGTGGTCCGGGACCAGCAGGCGGCCGCCGCTGCCGTGCGGCTGCTGCGCGCGGACGACGCCGGCCGTGCCGCGCTGCTGCTGGCCGGCCCCCCGGCCGGGTCCCCGCCGCCGGTGGCCGATGCGCTTTCGGCCGATGCATTAGCCGGCGGCAGCACGCTTCCCGCGGGCGCGCGCTGGGCTGTGGATCTTGTGGATCTTGTGTCGGCTGCGGCACCGGACGCCGCCGGCCTGCCGCTGCCCGCCCTGCTGGCCGGCATCGCCGTCGTCGAGGACCTGGATGCCGCGGCGCAGCTGATCGCCGCGCGTCCCGAGCTGACCGCCGTGACCCGGACCGGGGACGTCTTCACGGCGCTGACCGTGACCGGCGGGTCCGCGTCGGCGCCGTCGCTGCTGGAAGTCCAGGCCGCCGTCGACGACGCCGCGTCGAAGCTGGCTGCCGTCACCGCCGCGCTCGAACGCAACCGCTTCGCCCTCTCCACCGCCCGGACCCGGCGCGCTGAAGCCCAGGACCATGCCGACGCGGCCCTCGCGAAACTCCACGATTCCGACGCGAAACTCGCGGCCGTCGCCGAACGCCTGGGCCACCTGAACGCGGTGCTGCGCAGCGCCGTCGCCGAAAGTGAGCGGCTGGCCGCCTCCCTGGCCAGGGCTGAGGCCCAGATTGTCAGCGAACAAGGTGCGCTGGAAGCGGTGGCGGCCCGGCTCGCCGCGGCCTCAGAGGCCCCCGCGGAGCAGGAACCTTCCCCGGAGCACCGGGATGCCCTGGCCCTGGCCGCCTCGCTGGCCCGCACGGCCGAGATGGAGGCCAGGCTCGCCCTGCGCAGCGCCGAGGAACAGCTCACGGCCACCCGCAACCGGGCGGCGTCGCTGGAACGGGCCGCCGCCACCGAACGCCGCGCCCGCGAGGAAGCCGCCGAACGGGCCAGCCGGCGCCGGCTCCAGGCCCGGCGCGCCGCCGCCGTCGCCGTCGCCGTGCAGCAGGTCATCGGATTCATCGACGTGTCCGTGGAGCTGGCCCGCCGCGAGCGGGACAGCGCCGAGGAACGCAAGGACGCCATGGACCTTGAACTGGCCGGGGTCCGCAGCGGCAACGACGCGCTGGCCCGAGAACTGGCCGAACTCACCGACTCCGTGCACCGCGACGAGCTCGCCCGCACGCGGCAGCGGCTGCGGATCGAGGCGCTGGAACTGAAGAGTGTGGAGGAGCTCGGGCTGACTGCCGGGCAGCTCGTGGCCGACTACGGACCGGACCTTCCCGTCCCGGTCCCTGCCGGCGACTCGGCGGACAAATGGGCCGCACTGCGCGCCCCGGTGGACGAGGACGGACGCGAGATTTCCGAAGGCAAGCCCTTCGTCCGTGCGGAACAGGAAAAACGGCTCAAACGCGCCGAACGCGACCTCGCGGCCCTGGGGAAGGTAAACCCGCTGGCGCTCGAGGAGTTCGCCGCGCTTGAGGAGCGCCACCAGTTCCTCAGCAGCCAGCTCGAAGACCTGAAGTCCAGCCGCAAAGACCTGCTGGACATTATCAAGGAAGTCGACGACCGCGTCCAGAAGGTCTTTGCCGAGGCGTTCGAGGACACCTCCCGGCAGTTTGTCCGCGTCTTCGCCCGGCTGTTCCCCGGCGGCGAGGGCCGGCTGGTCCTGACCGACCCCACCGACATGCTCACCACCGGCATCGAGGTCGAAGCCCGCCCGGCCGGCAAGAAAATCAAGCGGCTCTCGCTGCTTTCCGGCGGCGAACGCTCCCTGACGGCCGTGGCGCTGCTGGTGGCCATCTTCAAGGCACGGCCCTCTCCCTTCTACGTCATGGACGAGGTCGAGGCCGCGCTTGATGACACCAACCTGGGCCGGCTCATCACCATCTTCGAAGAACTCCGCGAATCCAGCCAGCTGATCGTCATCACGCACCAGAAACGCACCATGGAAGTCGCCGACGCCCTCTATGGCGTCACAATGCGCGGCGACGGCGTCTCCACGGTGATCAGCCAGCGGCTCAGTGCGGAGATCTAGGCAAACGTCCAGGTCCCGGCACGACTGCGTCCGCGCGCAACAAAAGCGCTGGCCACGGCCCATTTGGGGTTTGTGAGAAGCTAGGGGAGTGAACGATATCCTCCCCATCATTCTGCCCATTTTCGCTGTCCTGGTGGTCCTCGGTGTGCTGATCCCGGTGCTCATGAAGACCCGGAAGAGCGCCAAGACCTACACCGGCCCGCGTGACGCAAACGACCCCGTGCAGGCCCCGGGAGCCGGAACCCTTGTGGAGGACCGTCCCGCGCAGGCGCCGGCACCGGCACGGACCTCGCCGGACGGCGTCGAACTCGAAGAACCAACCCTCGAAGTTCCGGACGACGCAGCCGGGCTGGAAACCGTCCCGGTGGAAACCCCGCTGCCGGTGGCCGGGCGGCTGATGCGGCTGCGTGAGCGGCTGGTCAAGTCCAACAACATCCTGGGCAAGGGGCTCCTGGCCCTGCTCTCGGCAGACAAGATCGATGAAGACGTCTGGGATGAGGTCGAGGAAACCCTGCTGCTGGCCGATCTCGGCACCGAACCGACCATGCAGCTCGTGGACTCGCTCCGCGAACGCGTCAAGGTGATGGGCACGCGGGACCCTGAGCACGTCAAGGCCCTGCTCCGGGAGGAACTCATCAAGCTCGTGGATCCGACCATGGACCGGAGCCTGAACGTCGAGCGCCACGGCGACAAGCCCGCCGTCATGATGGTTGTCGGCGTCAACGGCGTTGGCAAGACCACCACCGTAGGCAAGCTTGCCCGCGTGCTCGTGGCCGAGGACAAGGACGTGCTGCTGGGCGCGGCGGACACCTTCCGCGCCGCCGCCGCCGAGCAGCTGGCCACGTGGGGCCAGCGCGTCGGCGTGCCCACCGTGAAGTCGGACATCGACGGCGCGGACCCGGCCTCGGTGGCCTACGAGGCCGTCAAGGCCGGCATCGACCAGGAAGTCGACGTCGTCATGATCGACACCGCGGGGCGCCTGCAGAACAAGGTGGGCCTCATGGACGAGCTCAGCAAGGTCAAGCGGGTCATCGAAAAGCTGGCCGAGGTGGACGAGGTGCTGCTGGTCCTGGACGCCACCACCGGCCAGAACGGACTCAACCAGGCCCGGGTGTTCTCCGAGGTCGTGAACATCACCGGGATCGTCCTGACCAAGCTGGACGGCACCGCCAAGGGCGGGATCGTCGTCGCCATCCAGAAATCCCTTGGGGTCCCGGTGAAGCTGATCGGCCTGGGCGAAGGCGCCGACGACCTCGCGCCGTTCGAGGCCGAAGGCTTCGTGGACGCGCTGCTGAACTAGCGCGCACCGCAACAAAAAGAGTGCCCCGGTCCTGTCTGGTCAGTTCAGACAGGACCGGGGCACTCTTTGTTCGAGTGGCTAGTACTTGAAGTTCAGGACCGTTACTGTGCCGGCTGTCAGCTTGAACTGCTGCGTCTGGGACTTGAACGCGAAGCCGGGCACCGTGGCGCGCTTGGCGAGGGGTGCGGGCTCGGTCTTGGCGCCATCGATGACGGTCTCGTCCTCGGCTGCGTAGCTGGGTCCGCTGAGCTGGGTCATGGTCCCGGTGACAGGCTTGCCCGGAAGGTTCAAGGTGACTAAAGTCTGCGCGGCCTTTTCGGGGTCGTTTTCGTTGACGATCACCACGCTGGTGCTGCCGTCCGCGTTCTGCAGCGCATAGCTGAACGCCGGGCCGCCGCCGGAGCTGTTCACTTTCATGAACTTGCCGGCCTCGAGCTCGGCCACCATGGAGATGCCGAAGAAGTTGGCACGGCCGGACATCTGGCCATTGCCGAACGGGTAGGCCCCGGCGCTGCAGATGGCGGACAGGGGCGGGCCGCCCTTGCAGGTCAGCAGCGAGCTGTGGAAGCCGATTCGGGTGATGCCCAGCTGGGCGGCGGTGAGGGCATAGTCTGCCGCCCACAGCGCAGATGCGTGGGTACGGGAGGTCTCATTGGAGCCGGGGCACGCCGAGATCCCGGTTTCCGGAATCCAGGTTTCCAGGCCGGCGGCCTGACCCACCGCGAGGGCCGCCTTCTGGTAGTTGACGCCACGGTCGTGCATCGTTCGGCTCATCGCGTTTGCCAACGTAGGCGAGTCCTGGGGCAAGCTGCCGTCACAGTTGGAGAGCGGGTAGTGGTGGAACGTCAGGATTTTCTTCTGCGGGAGGTCCGCGTCGACGAACGGCTGCCACCACTTCTGGTCGTAGGCGCCCGGGCCGGAGATGGGCACGTTCGGCGCCACTGCATAGATCGCGTTGGCGTAGTCCTTCAATTCCCGAGTGTACTGATCCAGGCTGTAGCCGCTGCCGGACTTCACATCGTTGAACACGAAGCCGTTGGGCTCATTGCCCACAGTGATGCTCAGCAGCCGGTCGCCGAGGATCGCCGAGGCGTTCTTGGCCATGTCCGCAGCCCGCGCCGGGTTGTAGTGGCCCAGATCCACTGTGAGGCTGACCCTGGCGTCGCCTGCCTCCAGCAGGGTCTTGAGCCGGACCAGGTCTGCCGGGCCCACGGCCTTGACCGGGTGCGTCTTGTCACCCTTGTAGTCGGCGGGGACAGCCTCGCCGCTGGAGGTCCAGAAGAAACGCCGGTCCACGGCGTTGCCGCCGAAACGCAGGACCGGCTGGTCGATCTCCTTGAGCAGCTTGACCATCGACGCGTTGTCGCTGCTGAGGTCGGGATCGGCCAGATCCGTGGCCTCCAGGGAAATTCCCGCCATGCCCTTGTTCAGGGAAGTGCCCACGAGGTCGCTGGAGACATCGACCTTGAGGGGCTCAACCTTTTCCAGCGGCGACCCGGCCGGCGGACCCGGCTGTGCGTAATAGGTGACGGGCGGTCCCACCTCGGCCGGGGCGGGTGCCGGGGCTGACTGGGCGGCGGGGGAAGAAGCGGCCGGCGGTGCCGGGGTCGGGTTTCCGAGGGCGAGGGGAACCAGTACTGCTGCGGCGACGGCGACAATTCCTGCGCCGGCGATCAGCCCTGCGCGCTTCCTGTTGCCCGCGCTCTTTCCTGCGTTGGCTCCTGTGTTGGCTCCCGCGTCGGCTCCCGCGTCGGCGGGTTGGGCGGGGTCGGGGCTTTCGGCTTTCCCGGGGGAAGAGTCGAATTTGGCCATGGGGGATTACCTCCGGAAGTTTGTAGCACGTGCCCCCAGCTTAGCCAAGGGCGGCGGGGGACGCTGACCGGAAGGTCCCGGACAGCGTCCCGTGCACGGTCCGGGACAAGGTCATGGCTGAGGCACGTGCCCGGCGGACCGGTGGCGGCAACGCCGCAGGTCAGGCGCGATCCGGGGCCGGCCGGCGGAACGTTTCGCGGGCCGGCAACCACACGGCGGCGGCGGCCAACAGGATGCCGCCAGTGACCCCAAAGGCCCATCCGTAGCCCAGTCGGTCCGCCAGCAGTCCGGCCACCACCGGTCCGACAATCGCGCCGCTGTCCGAGGCCATCTGGAAGACGGCCAGGACGCGGCCGCCCGAGCGCTCGTTGCCGATCACATCGGCGATGGCAGCCTGCTGGGCCGGTCCCAGCAGCCCGGAGCCGATCCCGGCGCAAGCGGACGCGAGCAGGAACCAGGGCAGCTGGTGCGTGAACCCGATGGCCGCCGTGGCGGTGCCGGTGACCAGCAGCCCGGCCAGCAGGAGCGGCTTGCGGCCCAGGCTGTCCGCGAGCCGGCCGGAAAACGTCAGCGCCACCGCGTTGCCGCCGGCAAACACCGCCAGGGCCCAACCGGCCGATTCCGGACCGGCGCCGAGCGCCACGACGGCGAAGAGCGGCACTGTGGCCATCCGCACCCCGAAGGTGGCCCAGCCGTTGGCAAAGCTCGAAAACAGGCCGGCCCGGTAGGCGCTGTCCCGCAGCGCGTCCCGCAGTTCCATCGCCGGGGCCGTGGCGCCGGGCTGCCGCGAGGCGGCGGGGACATGGCTGAGCTGGGTTTGCACCACGACGGCGGCCAGCACCAGGGCCGCCGCGTAGGCCAGGAACGGCACCCGCAAGCCGAAGCCGGCCAGCATCCCGCCGACGATGGGGCCGCAGACGTTGCCGATCAGGAAGGCGGAGGCATAGGCCCCGGAGACCCGGCCGCGGCTTTCCGGCGGCGCGAGCCGGACGACGAGCGCCATGGACGCCACCGTGAACATCACCGAACCAGCCCCGCCGAGGCCGCGGAAGACCAGCAGCTGCCAGTAATTCTGGGCGAAAGCGCAGGCCGCCGTGGACGCCGCGACGATCAGCAGCCCGGCCACATAGACCGGCCGTTCGCCCAGCTTCACGATCAGGGCGCCGCCGGCCGGTGCAAAGACGAGCCGCATGAAAGCGAAGATGCTCACGATCACCGCCGCCGCGGTCGCCCCGACGTCGAACGTGGTGGCGAACTGGGGCAGAACCGGTGCCACGAGGCCGAAGCCGATCGCAATCAGGAAGGCCGCCACCAGCATCACCTTGATGTCCCGGGGCAGCCGGGAACGGCCCGGGGCCCGGGAAGGGACCTTGGCTGCGGCGTCGCCGGCGGGGCGGGAGGTCTTGCTCATAATGCGTTCGTCCTTGGGAAGATGCGGTGCGGGCTGGCGGCGGGTTCAACAAGTGCGGGAATAATCCGCTGAAACATAACCGTAACAAGTGTGAGATGCACCATTTACGTCCGGGAGGTTCTTGTAACAACCCGGCAATGTAAATCCTCCGCCAGCGAAACACTGCCCCGCGAAACTCTTTCTAGAACGCAAATAAATGCGTTGGGACCGGCGGACTACTCCGCACCTAATAGCAAGAGAGGACGTAGACCATGGAACTCACCGCAGGTCTCGTTTGGCTCCTGGTCGCCGCGGCACTCGTGCTGTTCATGACCCCGGGCCTGGCATTCTTCTACGGCGGCATGACCCGCGCCAAGTCGGCTTTGAACATGATGATGATGAGCTTCGTCGCCATTGGAACCGTCGGCATCATGTGGATCCTGTGGGGCGCTTCGATGGCTACGACCAACGAAGACAACTTCTACCAGATCTTCGCCAACCCGTTCAGCCACTTCGGCCTGCACAACTTCACCGAACCGGCCGACCTGCTCAAGGTCGGCTACGCGGCCACCTTCGCGATCATTACGGTGGCCCTGATTTCCGGTGCGGTCGCCGACCGCGCCAAGTTCTCCGCATGGGTGGTGTTCACCCCCATCTGGGCGACCCTGGTTTACGCGCCGATGGCCTTCATGGTCTGGGGCGGCGGACTCTTCTCCGCGAATGGCTGGTTCGGCCAGACGTTCGCGCCGGTCATCGACTTCGCCGGCGGCACCGTGGTCCACATCAACGCCGGCGTCGCGGGCCTCATCCTGGTCCTGATCATCGGTAACCGCAAGGGCTTCGGCAAGGACCCGAACCACCGCCCGCACAACATTCCGTTCGTCATGCTCGGTGCCGCAATCCTGTGGTTCGGCTGGTTCGGCTTCAACGCCGGTGCCGCCGCGACGGTGGAGCAGGCCGGCCTGATCTGGATCAACACCCTGGCCGCCCCGGCCGCCGCCATGCTCGGCTGGCTTGCCGTGGAGCGCTTCCGCGACGGTCACCCGACCTCCCTCGGTGCCGCCTCCGGCGTGGTCGCCGGCCTGGTCGCCATCACCCCGGCCTGCGCCAACGTCTCCCCGCTGGGTGCGATCGCCCTCGGCGTCGTGGCCGGTGTGGCCTCGGCGCTCGCCGTCGGCCTGAAGTTCAAGTTCGGCTACGACGACTCGCTCGACGTCGTCGGCGTCCACCTCGTCTCCGGTGTTGTCGGCACGGTCGCAATCGGCTTCCTTGCCACCCCGACCCAGGGCGCCGCAGGCCTGTTCTACGGCGGCGGCACCACGCAGCTGGTCGCCCAGACCCTCGCGGCAATGATGGCCATCGTCTTCACCGCCGTGATGACCTTCATCATTGCCTTCCCGATCCACAAGCTCATGGGCTTCCGGGTTTCCCAGGAACAGGAAGTTGTCGGTGTGGACCTGAGCCTGCACGCAGAGACCGCCTACGAGTTCGGCGTCGGCGGGCACGGCGGCAGCTTCCAGCCGCTGCACGAACTGATCACGGGCAAGCCGATGGGCGGCGAGCCGCAGGAGGAAGGCACAGCCGCCGAAGTGCCGGTGGACGCCGCGTCCAATGGCAAGCAGAACGCAACGGGCAAGGAAAGTGTGGGGGCATGAAACTGATCACGGCAATCGTCCGACCGGAAAAGCTTGAGGCTATTCGCGAAGGCCTGGAAGCCTACGGTGTGCAGGGCCTCACGGTCAGCGCAGCCAGCGGCTACGGCCGGCAGCGCGGCTACACCGAGGTGTACCGCGGGGCCGAGTACAACGTGGACCTGCTGCCGAAGATCCGGGTGGAAGTCCTGGCCACCGACGAACAGGCGGACGACATCCTGGATGTCATCATCGCCAGTTCCAACACCGGCCGGGCCGGCGACGGCAAAGTCTGGACGATGGATGTGTTCGAAGCTGTCAGGGTCCGTACCGGAGAGCGTGGTTCTGCAGCGATCTAGTTGCTCCCCGCTCCATGCCGCTAGAGCCAACAGACACAGCGGCGTTGACACGGCACTGACACAGCGGGCCGGATACCTGAGAAGGTGTCCGGCCCGCTGTGTCGTTGCTGCCTGGTCGTTGCTGCTTGGTCGGCACCGGCGCACCGCCGGATCCGCGCGGGCCCTGCCGGTACGAATCTAGGCTGGCCAGCCCTCCGGCCCCGGGGTCCCGGCCGGATATTCCTCCAGCGGGACATGTCCGGCGGTCCAGGATTTCAGCACCGGCGCCAGGATGCGCCAGCAGTCCTCGGCCGTATCCGCCCGCACCGAGAGCAGCGGATCCCCGGTCAGCACGCCCTCGAGCACTTCACCGTAGGGGAGGAGTTCGGAGGCGCTCAGTTCGGCCTGCAGCGTGGCCCGGTCCAGGCTCAGGACATTGCCCGGTCCGTTCACGTCGACGTCGAACTGCAGCGTGTCCGGGCCAAAGCCGATCCGCAGCTGGTTGGGGGCGTCCACACCGGTGAACCCCTTCGGAAGGTGCGGCACCGGCCGGAAGGTCACCACGGCCTCCTTGCGTTTCTGGCCCAGCGCCTTGCCCGAGCGCAGGATGAACGGCACGCCCTGCCAGCGCCAGTTGTCGATCTCCACCTGCACCTCGGCGAGGGTTTCAGTACCCCTGGACGCGTCCACGCCCTCCTCCTTGGCGTAGTCCGGAATGTCCCGGCCGTTGATCGAACCCGCCGTGTACCGGGCCCGGCGGGTGCTTTGCCGGTAGGGGGCCTTGATGCTGCTGGCCCGCAGCACGGTGGCCACGGCATCGCGGAGATCGCGTTCGTCCACGGATGCCGGCGGCTCGATTGCCATGAGGGCCATGATCTGAAGCAGGTGGCTTTGGATCATGTCACGGAGCGCCCCGGCGCCGTCGTAGTAGCGGGCGCGGCCTTCGAGGGCGAGGTCCTCGTCGAAGATGATCTCGATTTTTTCGATGTTCTGCCGGTTCCACACCGGCTCCAGGAACGTGTTCGCGAAGCGCAGGCCAAGGATGTTCAGGACCGTTGCCTTGCCGAGGAAGTGGTCCACGCGGTGGATGTGGTCCTCCGGGGCCAGCGCCGCCAGCGTCTTGTTCAGGTGGCGCGCCGACTGCTCGTCGGAGCCGAACGGCTTCTCCATGACCAGCCGGGTGCCGGCGGGCACATCCTCCGGCGCCAGGGCCTCGCACGCGAGCTGGCTGACCCGCGGCGGCAGGGCGAAGTAGACCGCCACGGGCCCCTCCAGTTGCGCCAGGAGCCCGGCGAGCTGGCCCTTGGCCGTGACATCGAGCTGGTGGTAGGTGCTCTCCTTGCGGATCCGCTTGAGCTCCCGCTTGCCGTGGGCGTCGGCCTTGGAGTCCTCGTCCGCGAACGACTCCTCGATCCGGCCAAGCCACTGCTCCGGCGTCCACGGGTCCGATCCCGCTCCCGCCAGGGTGAGGCCGTCGGCGCGGCCCCGGGACACCAGGCGGGCAAGCCCCGGTAACAGGAGCCTTCCGGTGAGATCGCCGGAAGCGCCCAGGATGAGCAGGGTTTTTACAGTTGTTTGGCTGGTCACCTACGCCAGCATGCCATCTTGAAGGCGCATCTTGGTACCCTAGATAGTCGAGTCCTGTTGTCGAGGCGGTTCGTCCAGGCGAATACCAATCGCGACGCTGGCGTGCCGCACCGGCCGCCACCTGTAGATCCACTGAAAGAAGTGCACGGCGCGTGTTCAATTCACTCTCTGACCGGTTGACAGCAACCTTCAAGAATCTGCGTGGCAAGGGCCGCCTGACCGAGGCGGACGTTGACGCCACAGTCCGCGAGATCCGGCGTGCCCTCCTGGACGCCGATGTCGCTGTGCCCGTGGTCCGGGAGTTCACCGGCCGCGTCCGCGAGCGTGCCCTCGGCGCCGAGGTCTCCGGGGCGCTGAACCCGAGCCAGCAGATCGTGAAGATCGTCAACGAGGAACTCGTCGAGATCCTCGGCGGTGAGACCCGCCGGATCCGCCTGGCGAAGACCGGACCCACCATCATCATGCTGGCCGGCCTCCAGGGCGCCGGCAAGACCACCCTGGCCGGCAAGCTGTCCAAGTGGCTCAAGTCCCAGGGCCACAGCCCGATGCTGGTGGCCTGCGACCTCCAGCGCCCCAACGCCGTCACCCAGCTGCAGGTAGTCGGCCAGCGCGCCGGCGTGCCCGTCTTCGCCCCGCACCCAGGCGCCACGTCCACCGAGCTGGACCACCCTGCCGGCGACCCTGTCGCCGTCGCCCGCGCCGGCGTCGAGGAAGCCAAGCGCACCCTCCACGACGTCGTGATCGTGGACACCGCCGGCCGTCTCGGCGTCGACGCCGACATGATGGAGCAGGCGCGCCAGATCCGCCGCGCGATCGTCCCGAACGAAGTCCTGTTCGTGATCGACTCCATGATCGGCCAGGACGCCGTCAACACGGCCTTGGCCTTCGACGAGGGCGTCAACTTCACCGGCATCGTGCTCTCCAAGCTCGACGGCGACGCCCGCGGCGGCGCCGCGCTCTCCGTCGCGTCGGTGACCGGCAAGCCGGTCATGTTCGCCTCCACGGGCGAAGGCGTGGACGACTTCGAGCTCTTCCACCCGGACCGCATGGCCTCGCGCATCCTCGACATGGGTGACGTCCTCACCCTGATCGAGCAGGCCGAGAAGTCCTGGGACAAGGATGAAGCCGCGCGGATGGCGAAGAAGTTCGCCGACCAGGAAGACTTCACCCTCGATGACTTCCTCGCGCAGATGCAGCAGATCCGCAACATGGGCTCCATGAAGAAGATGCTCATGATGATGCCGGGCGCGCAGAACATCCGCCAGCAGCTGGAGCAGTTCGACGAGCGCGAGATCGACCGCGTCGAGGCCATTGTCCGCTCGATGACCCCGCACGAGCGTGTGGCTCCGAAGATCATCAACGGCTCCCGCCGGGCCCGTATTGCCCGCGGTTCCGGCGTGCACGTCTCCGAGGTCAACGGACTGCTGGAACGTTTTGCCCAGGCCCAGAAGATGATGAAGAAGATGGCCGCCGGCGGCGGGATGCCCGGCATGCCGGGAATGCCCGGCATGGGCGGCGGGGGCGGAGCCCGCAAGGGAGCCAAATCCGCGCCCAAGAAGAAGGCCCGCTCCGGCAACCCGGCCAAGGCGGCGCAGGAACTGCGCGACGCCGAGGCCCGGCGTGCCGCCGGCCCCAAGGCGCTGCCCACCGGCGCGTCGTTTGGCCAGCAGGGCGGCGACTTCGATCCGTCCCAGCTGAACCTGCCCAAGGGTTTCGACAAGTTCCTCGGCGGCAGCAAGTAGCCATAAGTGCTGACGGCCGCCGGCACTGTGTCGCCGGCGGCATCAGCACTGAAGTGCCATAGGGTTAGACAATGTTCAAGCAGCGCGTAGTCTTCGTCCATGGGGACGGCAGCTTCGGCGCCGCCGCGTGGCCAAAACAGCACGGAATGGCGCTGGACTACGACGCCCTGTTCCTGCGGCGGCACGGGTTTGACGCCGTCGCGGAACCGCTCGAATCCAACTTCGCGGCCGACGCCGCCATCGTGCTCGCGTCGCTAGCAGACGACGGCCGCGGCGAGGCCGGCGGCCACGTGGTGGCCCATTCGCAGGGCGCGATCGCCGCGATGATGGCCGCCGTCGAACGGCCCGACCTCGTCCAGTCGCTGACCCTGGTGGAACCGGCCTGCCTGTCCCTGACCGCGGAGCTCCCGGCCACCGCCGCGCACCGGGCCCTGATGCAGCCGCTCTTCGACGTCCGCCACAACCTCAGCGACGACGACTTCCAGCGGGAGTTCATCCGCCGCGCGTTCGCGGCGGACGCCCCCGGGGCCACGACGCCGGAGGCCCTCCGGGCTGCGCGCCGGCTCCGCCTGCAGGCGCCGCCGTGGGAAGCACCGCTGCAGATCGTGCCGGGCGTGCCGACCCTGGTGCTGACCGGCGGCTGGGAACCGCTGTATGAGGAAATCGCCGGCTACCTGCGCGAGACCGGCGCCCTGCACCGCACGGCACCAGGAGGGCACCGGCCCCAGGATTCAGCCGAAGGGGACCGGGCCATCCGCTCCTACATCGCCGAAGTCAGCCGGCACCAGCACGCCCGGGCCTCCTAGGAAGCTGCGCGTCCTCCCACCGAGGGCTGCGGCAGGTAGACCTTGCCGCCCGAGGCGCGGAACTCGTTGCTCTTCGCCCGCATTCCGGCCGCCATCTGCGCCAGGGCCGCCTGCGAATCAGCTGAACCGTATTCGTCCCGGATGTCCTGGCTGATCCGCATGGAGCAGAACTTCGGACCGCACATCGAGCAGAAGTGGGCTGTCTTGGCCGGCTCCGCGGGAAGCGTCTCATCGTGGAAAGCCTCGGCCGTGACCGGGTCCAGGGACAGCGCGAACTGGTCCCGCCAGCGGAACTCGAACCTTGCCTTGGACAGGGCATCGTCGCGTTCGTGCGCGCCGGGGTGGCCCTTGGCGAGGTCCGCGGCATGGGCCGCGATCTTGTAAGTGATCACGCCCGTCTTCACATCGTCCTTGTTCGGCAGCCCGAGGTGTTCCTTGGGCGTGACGTAGCAGAGCATCGCGGTGCCATAGCGGGCGATCTCGGTGGCGCCGATCGCCGAGGTGATGTGGTCATAGCCCGGTGCTATGTCCGTGACGAGCGGCCCGAGTGTGTAAAACGGGGCGCCCTTGCAGAGTTCCTGCTGGCGCTCCACGTTTTCCCGGACGAGGTGGAAGGGCACGTGCCCGGGGCCCTCCACCATGACCTGCACGTCGAAGTCCCAGGCCCGCTGCGTGAGCTCGGCCAGGGTGTCCAGTTCGGCGAACTGTGCCGCGTCGTTGGCATCCGCCGTCGCGCCGGGCCGCAGCCCGTCGCCCAGGGAAAAGGCGACGTCGTAGCGTGCGAAGATCTCGCACAGCTCGTCGAAGTGGGTGTACAGGAAGTTCTCCCGGTGGTGCGCCAGGCACCAGCCGGCCATGATGGAACCGCCGCGGGACACGATGCCGGTGACCCGGTTGGCCGTCAGCGGCACATACCGCAGCAGCACGCCGGCGTGGATGGTCATGTAGTCCACGCCCTGCTCGCACTGTTCGATCACGGTGTCCCGGAAGATCTCCCAGGTCAGGGCGTTCGCCTCACCGTTGACCTTCTCCAGTGCCTGGTAGATCGGGACCGTTCCGATGGGGACGGGGGAGTTGCGGATGATCCACTCGCGCGTGGTGTGGATGTCGTCCCCGGTGGAGAGGTCCATGACGGTGTCCGCGCCCCACTGCGTGGCCCACTGGAGTTTGTCGACCTCCTCGGCGATGGAGCTGGTCACGGCGGAGTTCCCGATATTGGCGTTGATTTTCACCAGGAACGCCTTGCCGATGATCATCGGCTCGGATTCGGGATGGTTGACGTTGTTGGGAATGATCGCGCGGCCCGCGGCCACCTCGCTGCGCACCAGCTCCACATCGCAGTTCTCGCGCAGCGCGACGAACCGCATTTCCTGGGTGATGACACCGTCCCGGGCGTAGCGCATCTGCGTGACGGTCCTGCCCTCAACGGCCCGGCGCGGCACCGGCCGGCCGCCCCGCCACTCGGCCGACGCGGCACCGCGGCGCACCGCCGATTTGCCGTCGTCGAGCAGCTCGCGTTCGCGGCCGGCGTAGGGTTCGGTGTCCGCCCTGTCCTCAATCCAGGGGGTGCGGAACGGCTCCAGCCCGCGGACCGGATCGCTGCCCGGGCCGGCAGTGCGGTAGACCCGGAACGGCGGGTTCCGGACGCCGCCCGGGGAGGGTTCCAGGGCGATCTCGGTCACCGGCACGCGGATGCCGTGCTCCGGGTCCGTGCTGAAGGCCAGCGAGTGGGACTTCAGCGACTGTGTGGGGGCCAGAGGCTGGCTTGCGGCAGACCCGTGCTGGGCTAGCCCAGTGGGGGCTGACTCATTGTGGGCAGGGCTGTGCTGTGTCACTTGGGAGTTCACGGAAATACTCACTTCCTTCGCCGGCATTACCCGGACAGGTTCAACGGTCGCGGGCTGCGTCAGCCCGATCTCAGCCCCTGCAGGGGCACCCGTGTGGTCGTAGACGAAGCTACCACGCACCTCCGGCCGGCCGTCGAGTGTGACGCGGACGGCGGAGCCAGAGGGCTAGGCTTTAGGCCATGACCAGCATCATCGAGTTCAGCGGGCCCATCCTCACGGCGGCGGACCAGGTCCGCTACGGGTTGTGGTCGGTAGATGGCCGGCTGACCTTTCGCCGGCCCGCGGCCGCGCCGGAGCTCGTGCTGGACGGCTGGGTCATGCCCGGCCTCGTGGACGCACACTGCCACATCGGCCTGGGCCCGGGCGGGGACGTTACCGAGGACACCGCGGAATCCCAGGCCCTGGCGGACCGCAACGCCGGGACGCTCCTGGTCCGCGACGCCGGCGCCGTCCACGACACACGCTGGCTCCAGCAACGCGTGGACCTTCCCCGAATCATCCGCTCGGGCCGGCACCTCGCGAGGACCCGGCGCTACCTGCCGGGCCTGGCCGTCGAGGTCGAGCCGGAGGATCTCGTCGAGGCCGTGCGGAAGCAGGCCCGCGCGGGCGACGGCTGGGTCAAGCTCGTGGGGGACTGGATCGACCGCGACGCCGGCGATCTCGCCGCCAGTTTTCCCGCCCGGACGGTCAAGGACGCCGTCCGGGCCGCCCACGATGAGGGGGCCCGCGTCACCGCACACTGCTTCGCCGAAGACACCCTCGATGACATGCTCGACGCCGGGATCGACTGCATCGAGCACGCCACCGGGCTGCTGCCGCGGCACCTGCCGCGCTTCCTCGAACAGGGTGTTCCGATCGTGCCCACCCTGATCAACATCGCCACGTTCCCGGACATCGCCGCCCGGGCGGCCGCCAAGTTCCCCCGCTACGCAGCCCACATGCGCTCGCTGTGGGAGCGCCGGGCGGAGCGGATCCTCGAAGCCCACGAGGCCGGGCTGGCGATCTATGCCGGTACCGACGCCGGCAGCGTGATCAGCCATGGCAGGATCGTGGACGAGATCCAGGCCCTGCACGCCGCCGGCCTTTCCGCCGCTGCCGCCCTCAACGCCGCGAGCTGGTCCGCGCGGACCTGGCTCGGCGCGGAGTCCATCGGTGAAGGGGCAAGCGCTGATGTCCTCGTCACGGCCGAAGATCCGCGGAGCAATCCGGCCACGCTCCGCCGGATCCGGCATATCGTGCTGCGTGGGCTGCCGGTAGACCGGGAGCCAAGCGGCCATGAGGAATAAATTGAAGCTTCAAGTAATTTAGTTTTATAGAGTCGCCGAAGGCCGGCGGCTAACAAATCCACGGAGCGTTGCCATGATCGCAGAAGCCAGCACCCAGGACCTCCTTCCTGCCGAACTCACCATGGGCACCGTGATGCTCAAGGTCGGCGACATGAAGCTCATGACCGACTACTACCAGCGCGCCCTCGGCCTGGAGACTGTGGCCGAACAGGACGGCGGGCTCTACCTTGGGCGCCAGCAGAAGCCGCTGGTGCATCTGGCGCCTGCCCCGGACCTGTTTCTACCTTCCCGCGGCGAGGCCGGGCTCTTCCACACCGCCCTCCTCTTCGAGGACCAGCACTCCCTGGCGGCCACCATCGCCACCGCGGCCCAGTACGAGCCCCAGTCCTTCACCGGCAGCGCGGACCACCTCGTCAGCGAGGCGTTCTACTTCAACGACCCCGAAGGCAACGGCATCGAGCTGTACTGGGACCGGCCGCGGGCGGCGTGGTCCTGGGAGGGCAAGAACGTCGTCATGGACAGTCTCGCCCTGCCGCCGCAGCGCTACCTGCAGCAATACCTGACCGAGGAGTCCGTGGCCGGCCAGCGCCAGGCCGCCGCCGGCGTCGGGCACGTCCACCTGCAGGTCGGCGACGTCCAGTCGGCGCATGAGTTCTATGTCGGCACGCTCGGCTTCGAGAAGACCGCGGGCTGGCACGGCCAGGCGCTGTTCGTCTCGGCTGGCGGATACCACCACCACATGGCCATGAACGTATGGAACAGCCGCGGCGCGGGCCCCCGGCGCGACACGCTGGGCCTGGGCGAGGTCCTCATCGAAGTGCCCTCCGGCGACGACGTCGCGGCCCTGGCCGACCGGCTCAAGGCTGCCGGCGTCGAATCCCACCACACCGGCGCCGAGCTGCGCTTCGAGGACCCGTGGCGCAATCGGATCCGCGTCGCCGTGCGCTAGAAGTTCTGCCCGGCAAGCTGGTCGCTGGGCATGTCCAGCGCGCACAGGACATGTCCACTCTTCGCCGGCGGGCCTTGGTTGGGTTCCCCGGGCCAGCGAGGGACATGGCCACTGTTCCCAGGCGGGACATCGGAGCATGTCCATTGCCCACAGCCGGGAATAGACATAGACGCCATATGTTCATTGGTTGCTGTCAGGACGGGGCATGGCCAGCGACCTTCGCCGGAGTGGGCAAGGTTCCCCCGGGGCCAGCGAAGGACATGTCCACACTTCGCCAGCAGGACACTGGAACATGTCCATTGCTCGCAGCCGGGAATAGACATAGTTGCCACATGTCCAGTGCTCGCGGTCGGGGGAGGGCGTGTCCACGGGCGGGGTCGGGTTCCCCGGGCCAGCGAGGGGCATGTCCATTGCTCGCAGTCTCGAATGGACATAGATGCCATATGTCCAGTGCTCAGGGTTAGGGGAGGGCATGTCCAGCGGGCGGGGCTGGGCCGTGCTGAAGCGGCTAGGCTGAAGCGACGTCGAAAACAGCGGTCTGCGGACCGCCGAACCCTAAGGACCAGCTGCATGGGATTCACCGAACTCTTTGTGTCCACCCACGAAGAAGCCCTCGAGCGCGCCGGCGCACTGGAAGACGGCAGTCCGGCCGCCCCGGGCGCCGTCCGCATCCCGGAGATCAGCGACTTCGAGGTGGAGCGGCTGGGGGACCTTGCCGGCGTCGCCGTGCACGCCCCGGGCGCGGATTATGAACTGGCCATGGTCGACGTGGCCAGCGACTCGCTGCTCGGCGTCCCGGCGGCAATGGTCCGCACGCTGGCGGAACTGCTCAGCTATGAAACCGAAGGGGAGGGTGACGTCCTGGAGGATGTCGCCGCCAACTGGGCCGCCGAGGAGGACATGCCCTTCGGTCCGGACGAGGCCCGGGACTACGTGCGCCGGATTGCCGAGCTCGCCGCCGGCGTCGACCCCGCCACCAGGTCCGGCCTCTTCGTCTGGACGTCCTGACCGGCCCTCGAGGCCGCTTCCAGGCCGCGCGGTGGTGCGCCAAGCTCGTGTCAAGTCGAAATCCTGCCGGTGATCTGGCACAATGAACAGGTACTCGATCTGCGTGGCCCCTCTCTCCGCGTCTGGATCTTGTCCTTTAGAACCCCCAAGTACGGCCCGCCCCACGGGTGCAGAACGCCGGGCTCGACCCCGTTTCAGAAACAGGAGTGACCACAAAAGTGGCCGTAAAGATTCGCCTTAAGCGCTTCGGTAAGATGCGCGCACCGTACTACCGCATCGTCGTCATGGACTCACGCTCCAAGCGTGATGGCCGTGCTATCGAAGAGATCGGCAAGTACCACCCGACCGAAGAGCCCTCGTACATCGAGGTCGACACGGACCGTGCCCAGTACTGGCTCGGCGTCGGCGCACAGCCGTCCGAGCAGGTTGCCGCGATCCTGAAGATCACCGGTGACTGGCAGAAGTTCAAGGGTCTCCCGGGCCAGGAGGGAACCTTGAAGACGAAGGCTCCCAAGGCTGCCTTCGTTACCCCGGAAAAGGGTTCCGTGATCATCCCGGAAGCCATCACCAAGAAGGCCAAGAAGGACGAAGCTGCCGAGGCTCCCGCCGACGCCGCCGAAGCAGAGACCACCGAGGCTGAGTAAATTGCTGGCAGAAGCGCTCGAACACCTGGTCCGCGGGATTGTTGACAGCCCCGAGGACGTCAAGGTCAGTGCGAAGAACAACCGCCGCGGGGAAACCCTCGAGGTGCGCGTTCATCAGGACGACCTCGGACGGGTGATCGGCCGGCAGGGCCGGACCGCACGCGCATTGCGCACTGTGGTTGCGGCGCTGGCGGACGGCGAGCCGGTCAGGGTCGACGTCGTCGACACCGACCGCCGCCGGTAACGCTTTCAGCACTACTTGTCTTGAGTCCGGCCCCTTCACCAGATAATGGTGGAGGGGCCGGACTGTTTTCCCGCTATTCCGCACCAGAGAATACAGAATCACCAACCCCGAACAGAGGAACAGATGCAGCTCCAGGTGGCACGAATCGGCAAGCCCCACGGCATCCGCGGCGAAGTGACTGTCCAGGTGCTCACCGACGCGCCCGGCGACCGTTTTGTCCCCGGCACCCAGTTCATCGTGGAACCCGGCTCGGCCGGGCCGCTGACGGTGTTCAGCGCCCGCTGGAACAAGGACATCCTGTTGCTGGCCTTTGACGAGATCGAGACCCGCAACGAGGCTGAGGGCCTGCGCGGCGCCAAGCTGTTCATCGAAACCGAAGACATCGGCGCCGAGGACGACGACGAGGGCTGGTACGAGCATGAGCTCGTGGGCCTGGAGGTCCGCGTGGGCGACAATGTGGTCGGCAAGGTCTCGGCGCTGCACACGCTGCCCGTCCAGGACCTGCTGGTGGTCACGACGGATGACGGCAAGGAAGTCCTGATCCCCTTTGTCGAGCAGATTGTGCCCGAGGTTAACGTGGCTGAAAAGTACGTCCTCGTCACCCCGCCGCCCGGACTGTTCGAAGTCAACACGGACGAGGCGCCCGAGGCCCAAAACCCCGAGGCCCAAAACCCCGCAGCCCAGGATCCCAAAGCCCAAGGTGCCGCGGCCCGGAACTCCGAAGAGCAGGGCAACGCGTAGATGAGAATCGACGTCGTCAGTATCTTTCCGGAGTACCTGGCCCCGCTGGAGCTGTCGCTGATCGGCAAGGCCCGCCAGGACGGCCTGCTGGACCTCAAGGTCCATGACCTGCGTGACTACACCACCGACCGGCACCGCACGGTCGATGACACCCCCTACGGCGGCGGCGCCGGCATGGTCATGAAGCCCGAACCCTGGGCTCAGGCCCTCACCGCCGTGGCCGCCGGGCGGTCCGGGGACGCCGGTGCCCCTGACGACGGCGGCACCCCAGAGTCTGCCGGCCCGGACGGTGCCGCCAAGCCTGTCCTGATCGTTCCGTCACCGGCGGGGGAGCGCTTCACCCAGGCCACCGCCCATCAGCTCGCCGAGGAGGACCAGTTGGTGTTCGCCTGCGGCCGGTACGAGGGCATCGATGAACGGGTCCTGGAGTGGGCCGCGGAGCACTTCACGGTGCGCCCGATGAGCCTGGGGGACTACGTCCTCAACGGCGGCGAGGTCGCCGTGCTGGCCATGGTCGAGGCCATCGGCCGGCTGCTGCCCGGCGTCGTCGGCAACCCCGAGTCCCTCGTGGAGGAATCCCACTCGGACGGGCTGCTCGAATACCCCGTCTACACCAAGCCCTCCAGCTGGCGGGACCGGGACGTCCCGGCCGTGCTGCTGAGCGGCAACCACGGCAAGATCGCCCAGTGGCGCCGGCATGAGCAGTACCGGCGCACCGCCGAACGCCGTCCCGACCTCCTCGTGGAGTTCGACGCCGGCAAGCTGCCCCGCGCGGACCGTACGGCCTTCTCCGACCTGGGGTACGACGTCGTCGACGGCCGCCTGCTGCGCCGTCCCGACGCCTAACCGCCGGGATTGGGCTAACCCGCACAAAATGTGGCAAAATTAGTCCTTGTGCCTGCTGGGTTGCGAACCTGCCACAGGGGGAGCGCTACCAACAGCCCGGCACCCCGGCCCCGTCTACTCCTGACAGGGCCGGATTGACAAACTTTCGGCGGAAATTTGCGGGCGGCGCATGCCACCGGCCCTGACCGCCGTAACCCAACGTGAGTGACCTGTGGCGTTCACCAGGAGTGGATCAATGCATATCCTCGATTCCGTAGATGCAGCCTCGCTGCGCACCGATGTTCCCGAGTTCCGCGCGGGTGACACCATCAAGGTTCACGTGAACATCATCGAAGGCAAGAACTCCCGCGTCCAGGTCTTCCAGGGCTTCGTCCTTGGACGCCAGGGCGATGGCGTCCGCGAAACCTTCACCGTCCGCAAGGTCTCCTTCGGTGTCGGCGTAGAGCGTACCTTCCCGGTGCACTCCCCGATCATCGACAAGGTCGAGCTCGTCTCCAAGGGTGACGTGCGCCGCGCCAAGCTTTACTACATGCGTAACCTGCGTGGTAAGGCCGCGAAGATCAAGGAAAAGCGCGACTTCCAGACCGCCAAGTAAGCTTTTTCGTCTTCCACGACAGGCTTCCACCGCGGATCCACGGACCGTATCCGGTGCGTCAGCTAGTGCGGCGCCGGAGCTATCCGCAACAGCGCACATTAGTTCACGACAGCGCCAGGGGATACGGAACATGGAACAGCCAAAACGCCAGCCCAGGAAACCGGGCTGGCGTTTTGCGTTGCTGGCCCTGGTGCTCGCCGTGGCCATCAGCGCCGTGGTCCGCTCCCTGTGGGTGGACATCTTCTTCATCCCGTCCGCCTCCATGGAGCCGCTCCTGCACACGGGGGACCGGATCGTGGTGGCGCGGACCGGCTTCCAAGCTAAGCCCTTGGGCCGGGGCGACGTCGTCGTCTTTGACGGCCGCGGTTCCTTTGCCCCGCTCAACAGTGGCAACGGCCCCGTGGTCGATGCCCTCGCCGAAGCCGGACGCTGGCTTGGCCTGGCGGGCAGCGACACCACGTATGTCAAGCGCGTCATCGGACTGCCAGGCGACCGTGTGGTCTGCTGCGACGCCGGCGGCCGGCTCACAGTCAACGGCCAGCAAGTTGCGGAACCGTATGTGTATCCGGGGGACACCCCGAGCGATGTGAAGTTCGCCGTCCAGGTGCCTGCCGGGCGGCTCTGGCTCATGGGGGACCACCGCTCGATGTCCGCCGATTCCCGGAGCCTCCTGGGCGCCCCTGGCGGGGGCATGGTGCCGCTGGAACGCGTCATTGGCAGGCCGGTACAGATCATCTGGCCGCTTGATAGATTTGCAGCAGTAGCGCGGCCCGAACCGGCTGCGACAACGACGACGACGAACGGACAGTAGATGCCCGAGACCGAACCGCGCACTCCTGATCCGCAGGGCCAGGACCGACCCCGGGTTACCGCCTCGGCGATTCCCGCGGACGAGCCGGCGGATCCACCGGCTGGTGCGCCGGCTCCTGCTCCGGCGTCGGCTCCTGCGTCGCAGGACGACAGCACCGGTGCGCAGCGCGCTGATCGTATCCAGGCTGCCCGTATCGAGACTGCCCGGTCGGAGACTGCCCCGACCGCGGCTGGGCCGACCGCGCCCGCCCCGACCGCGGCTGGGCCGACCGCGCCTGAGCCGACGGGGAGGGAGCGGGCCGACGGCCCCGCCCACGCCGATCCGACATCCCGCCGGGCCAGGAAGGCCAAGGCCCGAGAAGGGCGCAGCCCGCTCTTCCTGTGGCTGAAGGAGGTTGCCACGGTGGTCGTCGTGGCGATCGTGCTGTCCTTCCTGATCAAGACCTTCCTGTTCCGGGCCTTCTACATCCCCTCCGAATCCATGGTCAACACCCTCGATGTGAACGACCGCATCTTCGTGAACCTGCTCGTGCCCGAGCCCATGGCGCTCCAGCGCGGGGACGTGGTGGTGTTCCGGGACAGCCAGGGCTGGCTCGCCCCCGCGGCTCCAAAGGCCAAGGGCCCCTTCACCTGGGTGCAGGACGGGCTGACGTTCGTCGGTTTGCTGCCGGACAACTCGGAACAGCATCTGGTCAAGCGCGTCATCGGGCTCCCGGGTGACCACGTGGTCTGCTGCGACGCCGGCGGACAGCTCACCGTCAACGGCGCGCCGCTGGACGAGAAATACATCAATTCCGCAGAGATTCCCCAGGTCCGCGACTTTGACGTCGTCGTGCCCGCGGGCAAGGTCTGGGTCATGGGCGACAACCGCAACCACTCCGCGGATTCCCGTGCCCATATGGACACCAACGGCGGCTTCGTCAACGAATCCGACATTGAAGGCAAGGCCGCCGTCATCGCCTGGCCGCTGAACAGGATGTCGGCCCTGGACAACTACCCGGACGTCTTCCGCGGCGTCCCCGCCCCGTCCGGAAAGTAAGCCGCCCGTCATGTCAGCAGCCCCCACCCTCGACTACGAACGCCGCTTCCGCAGCTCCGGCGCACGGCTCCTCGCGGGCATCGACGAGGTCGGCCGCGGCGCCCTGGCCGGTCCCGTCAGCGTGGGGATCGCCGTCGTGGACCTGCATCAACAGAAGCTCCTGGCCGATGTCCGGGACAGCAAGCTGCTCAAGGTCGCGGACCGGGAGCGGCTGGTGCCGCTGGTCCGGGACTGGAGCGTCGCCTCCGCCGTCGGGCATGCGTCCGCGAACGAGATCGACGAACTCGGGATCATCGCGGCGCTCCGTCTTGCCGGGAACCGGGCCTGGTTTGCCGTGCTCGCCGCCGGCATCAGGCCCGAGGTTGTCCTGCTGGACGGCAGCCACAACTGGCTCTCGCCGGATCTGCAGCCGTCCTTGTTTGACGATGCCCCCGCCGAACCCGGCTGCGACGCCCCGGTGCACACACTGGTCAAAGCCGACATGCAGTGCCTCAGCGTCGCCGCGGCCAGCATCATCGCGAAAGTCGAGCGCGATGCGATGATGTGCGAGCTGCATACCCAGTACCCGGCCTACGGCTGGGACGTGAACAAGGGCTACGGCACCGCAGCGCACAAGGAGGCGCTGCGGACCTCCGGTCCCACGCCGTACCACCGGGTCAGCTGGCAGCTGCTCTAGCTGTTCTGGCCGCTCGGGCGCGACGGCCGGTGGCGCGCGGCCGGCGCCGGATGGTGCAAGATGGAACCATGAGTGCCGAGGACCTTGAAAACTATGAGACCGACATGGAGCTACAGCTCTACCGCGAATACCGCGACGTCGTCGGGCTGTTCAGCTATGTGGTCGAGACCGAACGGCGTTTCTACCTTGCCAACCACGTTGACCTGCAGGCCCGCAGCGCCGACGGCGAGGTCTACTTCGACCTGACCCTGCAGGACGCTTGGGTGTGGGATGTCTACCGCTCCGCCCGGTTCGTCAAGAGCGTCCGCGTCATCACGTTCAAGGACGTCAACGTCGAGGAACTGCCCCGCAGCGAGGAACTCGCCCTGCCCAAGGTCGAGGACCTGGGCAACTGACCCTGGCTTCCTAGTTTTCGGGTTTCCTAGCCCCTGAGTGGCGCAGGTTTCCCGTTGCGGTCCAGGGCAACGCCCTGCTGCCGCAGCAGGTCCAGCACACTCTCCGGATACGAACCGCAGCCATCCGGGTTCGCGGATCCCCGCTCGGCGGCGTGGTCGGACGCTGTGTCGCCGATTCCGATGGTTGCGACGGCCGCCTTCCATCCGCCGAGCCCCTCGATCTGCCTGGGGACCCACACGTTGGCCGCACCGTTGACGTAGTCCCACACTTTGGGGTGGACCCCCGGGCCGAGATAGATGCCGCCTCCCGCCGCCCGGGTGACGAGTGTGGGCAGTGGCAGGACCCCCATCAATTGCGCAGCCTGATACTCGGACATGTTCCATGGGGGTTCGTCGAAGTAGTACCAGCTCGCCGCGCAGATGCCGTACAGCTTAGGGCCGAACTGCGCGTAGTTCAGATACAGCTCCATGATCCGTTGCGGGGTCAGGGTGAGGCTGAACTCGGTGGCTAGCCCGGCCTCCAGCCCCTTCCTCAGGGCATTCGCATCAGGCCAAAGGAAGATGTTCTTGACCAGCTGCTGCGGGACCGTGGAACCGCTCGGGTCATCCTCGCCCTGCAGGTAGGCGACGGCCCTGTCCCGGAAATCATCAACGGAGAACGCGCCAACACGCGTTCCCAGCTGTTGGTCCTCGTGGGCGACGGCCGCGGCGATGACATAGCGGCTGATGTGGTTCAGGGACACGTACTGGTAGGCGATCGGGCCGCCGGTCTGCAGCATGTATGCAGTGCGCGGGGGAGCGAACCAGATGAAGGAGACGGCGGCCAGCTCCGTGATGACCACCATGGCGAGGGCGAACTTGAAGCTCCTGGCGAGCAGACGCCGGACCCGGTGCTTGCGTTTTCCCGCCGGAACTGCCGGCTCAGGCTCTGGCGCGGGGCCGGGCTCTGACCGCACTGGCGGGGGCCAGCTCCCGGGCTCAGGCCTTGCTGGGGCGGGCCCTGGCGCAAGCCGCGGTGGTGGGGGCCAGGTCTCGGGCTCAGGCGGTGGTGGTGGGGGCCAGCTGGGGCCTGCCTGCCCGCCGGGCGGACCCGGTTCCGTAAGCTGCTGCGTTCCCAGCGGCTGGGCCGCTCGATATTCCATACGCCGATCCTTCGGCCGATCCTCAGGAGAGACTACGGACGCCCCGCGGAATTCGAGGGGGTTGGGAAAAGCCTAGGTGGGCCTTGCAGGCATTGGCTACGTTTCGTTGTCTGACAATCGCATCAACACGTCCTGTCAATGCCGCCACGGAGTTGATCGCCGGAAGTGGCCGCCCGGGATCCGCCTGGATCCCGGGCCGTCGGCAGGCGCTTCGGCGAAGTTTCCCAACGTTGGTAGATGTGCACTCAGGGGGTATCTCCACTGTTGAGAAATTCGGTTACCTGCTGCGCAACCTCGTCGGAGATTCCCGTTTGCCAGCTCGTTTTGAAAAAGGGCTGATCGGCATAGAAGTCAGTATCGTCGTCGACAATGGCATACCGCGTCACTTCCGGATGCCGGTCCAGCCACATCTTCACTTCCTCGCCACGAAAACCTGTGTCCGCTGTCGGAGTAACGTCAAAGGTCTTGTAAACGTGTCGGTCGACTTCTTCACGGCCGCCGGGGATATGCCGCCATGTGGACGTTAGAACAACGGCTGCGTCCGTGTCGAAGATGATCTTGCAGACCTTGGACGCCAGGAAAGGATCGATGCCCATGAAGCCGCGAAAGCTCTGTCTTGTACCAACGCGGTTGACGACACCGTCAATATCGAGGAAAAGTACCTTCATTCCTTGTTCCTCCTGCAGTTCTTTCGTTCTGCCTTGATTATGCGATCAGCAGTGCTGAACGGGCTGCGGATACTTTTCTCATCACGCATGTGCTCTTGCAGCCCGGCGACGTTTTCCACATAGCCGAGGTGGGCTCTGTCGTCGTAAGTGGCGGCGCTTCACGCTGGAGGCATGAGAGCTAAGGATGTGCTGGGCCGGCGCGGGGAGGACCTCGCGGCCGACTTCCTGCAGGCCCACGGCATGCGGATCGTGGAGCGGAACTGGCGCTGCCCGGAGGGTGAGATCGACATTGTCGCGCTCGACGGCGACGCGCTGGTCATCGCCGAGGTGAAAACCCGGAAATCCCTGGCCTTCGGGCATCCCTTCGAGGCTGTCGGCGCGGACAAGCTGGCAAGACTACACCGGCTGGCAGCGGCGTGGTGCCGTGCCCAGGGGCTGTGGATGCCGCTGTGCCGCGTGGACGTGATCGCGGTGGTCGACGACGGCATTGGCGAGCCCGCCGTCGAGCACCTCAAGGGGGTGGGATAGATGGCCCTGGGCCGGACGTATTCCGTCGCCCTCGTGGGCCTCAACGGCTACATTGTGGAGGTCGAAGCCGACATCGGCCAGACCCTGCCGGCGTTCGTGATCCTGGGCCTGCCGGACGCCTCACTAAACGAGGCCAAGGAACGGATCCGCTCGGCGGCGCAGAATTCGGGGATCCCGCTGAGCCGCCGGAAGATCACGGCCAACCTCATCCCGGCATCCCTGCCCAAACGCGGTTCGGGATTCGACCTCGCCATCGCCATGGCCGTGCTGCTGGCGGCGAACGACATCCGGCCAACGGGCCGCACGGTCTTCATGGCCGAGCTCGGCTTGGACGGCCGGCTGCGGCCCGTGCGCGGCATCCTTCCTGCCGTGATGGCCGCGGTCCGGGCCGGCTACCCGGAGGTCGTCGTGGCCCGGGCCAACGTGGCGGAGGCCGAGTTGGTCCCCGGCGCGCAGGTCCGGGGCTATGCCACACTGGCCCGGCTCGCGTTTGACTGCGGCGCGGACCCGCAGGACCTCGTCCTCGACTTCGAACCCGATACCGAGGACTCCGGCCACCCCGAACCCGGCAACGGTCCCGCTCTGGCGCCGGACATGTGCGATGTCTCCGGCCAGGCGGCGGCGCGGCGTGCATTGGAAGTAGCCGCCGCCGGTGCCCACCACCTGCTGCTGACCGGGCCGCCGGGTGCCGGGAAGACCATGCTCGCCGAGCGGCTGCCCGGGCTGCTGCCGGACCTGGGCGACACCGAGGCCATGGAGGTGACCGCAATCCACTCGCTGTGTTCGCTGCCGTCGGGCTCCGTGCAGCTGCTGCGCCGCCCGCCCTACGAGAACCCGCACCACACCGCGACGGCGGTGGCCATCATCGGTGGCGGGTCCGGGCTGCCGCGGCCCGGGGCGGCATCCCGTGCGCACCGCGGGGTGCTCTTCCTGGACGAGGCCCCGGAGTACGACCGCGGCGTTCTGGACGCCCTGCGGCAGCCGCTGGAAAGCGGAGAGCTGGTCATCCACCGCTCGGCCGGGTCCGCGGCCTATCCCGCCCGGTTCCAGCTGGTCCTTGCAGCCAACCCCTGTCCCTGCGGCAAGGCAACGGGCAAAGGAGTGGACTGCATCTGCACGCCCATCATGCGCCGCCGGTACCAGGCCCGGATGTCAGGGCCGCTGCTGGACAGGGTCGACATCCAGCTCGAAGTCGAGCGGGTCTCGCTCGCCGGCTTCGGCCAACCTGCGGCCGAGGAAGGAACGGCCAGCATCGCGGAAAGGGTCCGGGCGGCCCGGGCCCGCCAGCTGGACCGGCTGCTGCCATTCGGGATGGAAACCAACGCGCAGGTGCCGGGGCGGCTGCTGCGCGGGTCCTTTCGGCTCGATGCCCCCACCACCCGCATCCTGGACTACGCACTGGAGCGCGGAGTGCTGACCGCCCGCGGCTACGACCGCGTGCTGCGCCTCGCGTGGACCCTTGCGGACCTGTCCCGGCACGACGTCCCGGACGCAGACGACGTCGGGCAGGCGCTGGGCCTCCGGCAGGCCGCCGCGGTCTCACCCTGAGCCTGCCGGCACGAAGCCCACCCCAGCCGTGCGAAAGGAACCACCATGATTGATGACGAACGAATAGCCCGCGCCGCTCTGGCCCGCCTGTTCGAGCCGCAGGACGCGGCGGGCCTGGCGCTGGTCCAGGCCGTGGGGGCGCAGGACGCCCTGCGGATTGCCAGCGGCGTGCTGGCCGCCGGTCCCGGGCTCGAACAGGAGATCACTGGAATCCTGGCGGACAGCGGGTCCGGCAGCGGCTGGTCCGGGCTTAGCGAGGCGCTGAAGCGTTGGGCCCCGCGCGTGCCCGACCTCGCCCCGGAGCGCGACCTGGCCACCATGCACCGGCTCGGCGGACGCCTCATCATTCCCAGGGATGACTTGTGGCCGCGGCAGTTGGCGGACCTCGGACTGCAGGAGCCCCTGTGCCTGTGGTGGCGCGGCGTGGAACAGGAGCTGCCCCCGGCGGCCCGGATCGTAGCCCTAGTGGGTTCCCGGGACAGCACCAGCTATGGAGCATCGGTGACGGGCGACCTCGCCTACTCGCTGGCCCAGCGCGGCTTCACGATCGTCTCCGGCGGGGCCTACGGGATTGATGCCCACGCCCACAGGGCGGCCCTGGCCGGAAGCGCGGGCGGTGTGCCCACCATTGCCGTCATGGCCGGGGGAGTGGACCGCTTCTACCCCGCCGGCAATGAGGACCTGCTGCGGACCGTGGCGAACCGCGGCGCGGTCCTGGCCGAGGTTCCGCCCGGGTCCGCTCCCACCCGTTACCGGTTCCTTCAGCGGAACCGGCTCATTGCGGCGTTGGCCTCCGTCACGGTCGTGGTCGAGGCCCGGTGGCGCTCCGGCGCCCTCAACACGGCCCACCATGCCGAAGGCCTGGGCAGGGCCGTGGGCGCCGTGCCCGGTTCCATCCACAGCGCCAACTCCGCCGGCTGCCACCGGCTTCTCCGTGAAGGCGGCGCGGTATGCGTCACGGATGCCGGGGAGATCGCCGAGCTCGCCTCCCCGAGCGGCGAGGCGATGCCCCCGGACAAGGCAGGCCGGTCTGAGGCCCACGATGGCCTGACCCTGGAGGACCTGATCCTGCTCGATGCCCTGCCGCTGCGGACCACCACCTCGGTCGAGAAGCTGGCCGCGGTGGCCGGGCTGAGCCCGGACTCGGTCCGCGCGGGTCTTGGCCGGCTCGGGCTGCTGGGGCTGGCCGAATCCCGGCATGGCGGCTGGAAACGCTCCGGGAAGGCGGACTGAGATGGCTTGCTTCACCGGGAAGAAGCGGCTCGCCGACCGGCTCCTTGAATGCCGGGGGAATACTGCCAGAGTAAGAGGGTGTCTACACAGGATCCCCCCGCTGCCCCGCCCGCCGCGCCCGACGGCGATATCCAGCTCGCCGCCGCCCGCTTCGGCCGTTACCTGGAAGCGGAACGGGGCAGGTCCGCCCATACCGTGCGGGCCTATCTCTCCGATGTCGAAAGCCTGCTCGCGCACGCCGCAACCGAGGGCGTCCACGACCTTGCTGGGCTGGAGCTCGGGACCCTGCGGCGCTGGCTTGGCGCCCAGAGCGAGTCCGGGAAGTCCCGCGCCACCCTGGCCCGCCGCGCCGCCACCGCCAGGGCCTTCACCGCCTGGGCTGTCCGTGAGGAGCTGATCGAAGCCGACCCGGCCCTGCGGCTCAAGGCGCCAAAGCGGGAGAAATCCCTGCCCGGCGTCTTGCACCAGCAACAGGTCCGGCGGCTCGTGGACGACGCCGAATCCGCCTCGGCCGAGGGGGATCCGCTGGCCTTGCGCAACCGTGCCATGGTGGAGCTGCTCTACGCCACCGGTGTCCGGGTTGGCGAGCTGGCCGGTATGGACGTTGACGACCTCGACCCGGACCGCAGAACCCTCCGGGTGCTCGGCAAGGGCAACAAGGAACGCACGGTGCCCTACGGGCTGCCGGCGGCGCTCGCCGTCGACGACTGGCTCCGCCGCGGCCGGCCGGCCCTCGCTACCGGGACCAGCGGCCCGGCGCTCTTCCTGGGCGCGCGCGGCGGACGGGTGGACCAGCGCCAGATCCGCAGCGTGGTCAAGGAGATGCTGGAACGGCTGGGAGACACCGCCGCCACCGGGCCGCACGCTCTGCGGCACTCTGCAGCGACCCACCTGCTCGACGGCGGGGCCGATCTGCGCGCCGTGCAGGAAATCCTCGGGCACAGCAGCCTTGCCACCACCCAGATCTATACCCACGTGTCCGTCGAGAGGCTCCGGCAGAGCTACCAGCAGGCGCACCCCCGGGCCTGAGGATCGCTGGCCGGTCGCGTCCGGCCGGCCGGAAAGGCGCACAAGTCGGCCCGGATTCCTGCCCGGGATTCCGCCCGAATACCCGCCCAGGCCCAAGCGGACCAGGGTCCACCTGCGGGACTGCCGAACCGTGCACGGCGCGCCGGAAAAGACGCGCCGAATCGCACTGGCGTAATGAGGAGGGGTAGGGCAGAATAAAACTCACGCCCGGGAAGTTTCAAGTTGAACTTGAAGCTGGAATGCACTACGTCCCAGCTTTGAACCCGGTTGTATATTAGTAGTCTGGCAGGGACCGCCGGCATAAATTCGGATCCGCGCAACAGACAGACATCCAGGCACAGGTCGTTGGGGAAGACGTACCTACAGCTATGGAGGATGGAATGTCTGTTGCACTGACCCGAGGTGTGCTGTTCGTTCACTCGGCCCCGACTGCCTTGTGCCCCCACGTCGAGTGGGCCATAGGGTCTGTCGTGGACAAGCGGACGGACTTGGAGTGGACCGCTCAGCCTGCCGCGCCCGGAATGTTCCGGGCTGAGCTGTCGTGGACCGGAACGCCGGGCACGGGGGCTCAATTGGCGTCCGCTCTGCGAGGCTGGGCGCACCTGCGCTATGAAGTCACTGAGGAGCCGAGCCAGGGGGTGGACGGCGGCCGTTGGTCGCACACCCCGGAGCTCGGGATCTTCCACGCCACCACTGACGTCCACGGCAACATCATGGTGTCCGAGGACCGCATCCGTTACGCCTACGAATCCGGCGCCGGCGACCCCTCGGCCGTCTACCACGAGCTCTCCCTCGCCCTGGGCGAGGCCTGGGACGAGGAACTCGAGCCGTTCCGGCACGCCGCCGAAGGCGCCCCCGTCCGCTGGCTCCACCAGGTCGGCTAGGGCCTCACCGGGCGCACCACCGCAGTAATTCCATAGCTAGGCGCCAAAAAAGCAGATGGCGGCAATGTTCACGAAGAACATTGCCGCCATCTGCCGTCCCGGCGTGCTGCGGGCGTGCTGCTGGTCGTGCAGCTACACGCTGCGTACCGCGATCACGGCGTTGTGGCCGCCGAAGCCGAACGAGTTGCTCAGTGCGGCGATGCTGCCGGCCGGCAGGTCGCGGGCGGTCGTGACGACGTCGAGCGGGATTTCGGGATCCTGGTTCTCGAGGTTGATAGTCACCGGCGCCTTGCGGTCATAGATGGCCATGACGGTCAGCACGGCCTCTACGGCACCGGAGGCGCCGAGCAGGTGCCCCATCTGGGACTTGGTGGCCGAGACCGCTACCGAGTCCACGTGCTTGCCCAGGGCGGCCTTGAGGGCCGCGTACTCGGGCTTGTCTCCGACCGGAGTGGAGGTGGCGTGCGCGTTGACGTGCACGATGTCTTCAGGTTGGATGCGGCCATCGAACATCGCAGCCTTCAGCGCGCGGGTGGCGCCCAGGCCCTGGGGGTCCGGGGCGGTGATGTGGTAGGCGTCGGCGGTGACCGAGGTGCCCGCCAGTTCGGCGTAGATCCGGGCGCCGCGGGCCAGGGCGTGTTCCTCGGCCTCAAGCACCAGGGCACCGGCGCCCTCGCCCATGACGAAGCCGTCGCGGTCACGGTCGTAGGGGCGTGAGGCGTGCTCGGGATCGTCGTTGCGGCGTGAGAGGGCCTGCATGGAGGCAAAGGCGGCGATCGGCATCGGGTGAATGGCGGCTTCGGCGCCGCCGCACACGACGACGTCGGCCTTGCCGGCTCGGATCAGGTCCAGGCCCACGTGCACGGCCTCGGTGCCGGACGCGCAGGCGGAAACGGGGGTGTGGGCGCCGGCGCGGGCACCCAGGTCCAGGCTTACCGCGGCGGCCGGGCCGTTGGGCATCAGCATGGGTACGGTCATGGGCAGGACGCGGCGGGGACCCTTTTCGCGCAGGGTGTCCCAGGCATCCAGGAGGGTCCAGACGCCGCCGATGCCGGTCGCGAAGGCCACCGCCAGACGGTCGTGGTCGATTTCGGTGATGCCGGAGTCGGCCCACGCCTCGCGGGATGCGACCACGGCGAACTGGGTGGACGGGTCCATGCGCTTGGCCTCGACCCGGGTCAGGACGTCCAAGGCAGGGGTGGAGGCGCGTGCGGCGAAGTGGACGGGCAGTTCGTACTTGGCCACCCAGTCGTCCTCAAGCGTGTGCGCGCCGGAGACGCCCTTGAGCGCGTTCTTCCACATTGTGGGGACATCGCCGCCGATGGGTGTGGTGGCACCCAGACCGGTAATGACTACTTTGCGTGCCATGGGATCACTCTCTGTCGGTGCGCCTGCCGTATCCGGAACCGCGAATGGGATGGCCGGGGCCTGCGAGGGGAACTTTGGGGTGGTGCATTTCGTGGTGGTGCTGGTGGTCCGGTCCGGGCGCTGCTGCAGCGTGACAGCGTCGCCGACGGTCTTGAGGTTCTTAACCTCTTCGTCCGGGATGCGGACGCCGAACTTCTCTTCGGCGTTGACCACGATCGTCATCATCGAGATGGAGTCGATGTCCAGGTCCTCGGTGAAGGACTTGTCCATTTCGACAGCCTCCGCGGCCAGGCCGGTCTCTTCGTTGACGATTTCAGCCAGGCCGGCCAGGATTTCTTCGTTGCTAGCCATTGATGGCTCCTTTTCTGGTTGTTGCCCTCGGCTGCCGGTGGAATGCCGGCAGCCTAGGGGCGGAAATGATTCAAACCGAGGGTTCGGCTTGGTGCGGGAATGCTTGCGAGCACAGCATGCGGGGCGGGCCCTGAAATTGAAGGACATGCGGTGCAAGGGTGAAACGGGTGGAACGTATTTAGTTCGAAAAAGCGGTGGCTGCCTAAGGAAGCACGACCACCTGGGCGCCGAAGACCAGACCGGCTCCGAAGCCGATCTGCAGCGCCAGCCCGCCGCTGAGCTCGGGGTTTTCCTCAAGCAGGCGGTGGGTGGCCAGGGGGATGGACGCCGCCGACGTATTTCCGGCGTCGGCGATGTCGCGGGCGATCTTGACGGTCGCGGGCAGGTGCAGCTTCTTGGCCATCTCGTCGATGATGCGCATGTTGGCCTGGTGCGGGATGAACGCGGCGAGGTCCTCGGACCGGATGCCGGCGGCGTCCAGGGCCTGCTGGGCCACTTTGGCCATCTCCCACACGGCCCAGCGGAAGACAGTCTGGCCGTCCTGGCGCAGGGTCGGCCACAGGGATGCGTCGGTCACTGCCGCTTCCTCATCGCTGACGGCGGCGCCGTGCTTGCCGGTCAGCGCGAGCTCGCGGATGTCGAGCATGGAGTGGGTCATGCCGATGGCATCCCACTTGCTGCCGTCCGAACCCCACACCGAGGGGCCGATGCCGGGCGTGTCGGAGGGGCCGATCACGACGGCGCCCGCGCCGTCGCCAAGCAGGAAGGAGATGGTCCGTTCCGTGTTGTCGATGACGTCGGAGAGCTTCTCGGCACCGACCACCAGGACGTAGGAGGCCGCGCCGGAGCGCACCAGGGCGTCGCCCTGGGCGATGCCGTAGCAGTAGCCGGCGCAGGCCGCGGAGATGTCGAAGGCCGGGGCCGGCGTCGCGCCGAGTCGGTCGGCGAGGCTCGCTGCGGCGGACGGGGTCGCATACGGGTGGGTGACCGTGGAGACGATCACGGCGCCGAGCTGGGAGGCCTCGATGCCGGCCCTTTGCAGTGCTTCACGTGCGGCGCCCTCGGCCATGTCAATCACGCTGACATCGGCGGGCGCGCGGTGCCGGGTGATGATGCCCGTGCGCTGGCGGATCCACTCATCCGAGGAGTCGATCCACTGGCACACGTCCTCGTTGGTCACGATCACGCTGGGCCGGTAGGCGCCGACACCCATGATGCGGGTGTTTGCCTGCACCGGTGCCTGCTTCAGAGTGGGAACGCTCATGCCCCTCCCTCCAGTTCTGCAAATAGGGCCAGGGCCGCGGAAAGATCGTCCGGGGTCTTGACGGTGACTGTCTTGACGCCGGGCATGCCGCGCTTGGCCAGGCCCGCCAGTGTTCCGGCGGGAGCCAGCTCGATCACGCCGGTCACCCCGCGCTGCACCATCGTCTCCATGCACTGGTCCCAGCGGACCGGACGGGAGACCTGGGCGATCAGGCTGTCGACGGCGGCGGCGCCGTCGGTGACTTCCGCGCCGTCGAAGTTGGACAGCAACGGCACCTGCGGGTCCTTCGGGTGCAGCGACGGACGCAGGGCCTGCAGGGCCGCGCCCGCGGGGGCCATGTGCGAGGTGTGGAACGCGCCCGCGACCTTCAGCGGGATAACCCGGGCCTTGGCCGGCGGGTTCTCCGCCAGGGCCTTGAGCTGCTCCAGGGTGCCAGCGGCGACGGTCTGGCCGGCCCCGTTGACGTTGGCGGCCGTGGCCCCGGCGGCAGCAATGGCTGCCAGGACCTCCGCGGGGTCGCCGCCCACGACGGCACTCATGCCGGTCGGGGTGGCGGCAGCAGCGGCTGCCATACTGTTGGCGCGTTCGCGGACAAACGTCATGGCTTCGGATTCCGACAGGACACCGGCGAGGGAAGCCGCGGTGATTTCGCCGACGGAGTGGCCGGCAAGGATGACGGGAAGCGTGCCGAGTTCGACGTCGAACAGCGACTTTGCCGTCACCAGGCCCGCAGCGACGATCAGGGGCTGCGCGACTGCGGTGTCCTTGATGGTCTCCTCATCGGAGGTGGTGCCATGGGCGGTGAGGTCGATGCCTGCTATTTCGCTGAGGGAGGCCAGGAGGCCTGCGACGGGTGGCAGTTCCAGCCAAGGGGCCAGAAAACCAGGGGTCTGGGAGCCCTGTCCAGGGCAAACGATTGCAAGCACGTAACCAGCTTTCCAAATTACCGCGTGAACATTCGTGTTTTCATGCACCAAGCTCACTGGGTCAGTTTGTAGGAAGTCTACAACGGTTCAGGAGCCGTTGCGGGGAGGTTGCCGCTCCGTGGGGGCCTTCGGCGGGGCAGAAAGCCGGCCCACGACGAGGGCGGTCTGGAGCACGAACGCCTCCCGCGGCAGCAGCGGATCCCAGCCCGTGACGTCGCAGACGCGCTTGAGCCGGTAGCGCACTGTGTTGGCATGGACGAAGAGTTCCCGGGCCGTGGCCTCGAGTGAATGGCCCAGTTCGAGGTACGTGCCGAGGGTCTCCACCAGCCCGTTGGAGGCGGCCAGCAGCGGGCGGTAGATGTTCTTGACCAGCGAGCGGCGGGCGGCGTCGTCGCCGGAGATCACCCGCTCCGGGAGCAGGTCATCGGCCGCCACCGGGCGTGGCGCGGAAGGCCACGCGCGGGCCGCGGTGAGGCCGGCAAAGGCCGACTGGGCAGAGCCGCTGGCCTCGAGGAGGGACCCGGCCTCCGGGCCGTAGACCACCGGGCCGGGGGCAAAGAGTTCGCTGAGTTTCAGGTACGCGGTCTCCCGGTCGTGGACCCCGCCCAGGATCAGGATGAGGCGGTCGCCCTGGATCCCCACAAGGGCGTCCTCGGCGAAGCGCCCCGCTGTGCGCCGCAGTTCGCTGACGTAGCTGGCGCTTGGTTCGGACGGGGAATTCCCTACCATGACGGTGAAGCGCTCCTGTGCTTTCCAGCCCAGGGCCGCGATCCTGGACCGCAGCGCGTCGGTGTTTTCGCCGCGGAGGATGGCATCGACAATCAGGGCTTCCAGCCGGGTATCCCAGGAGCCGCGGGATTCCGCGGCGCGGGCATAGACGTCGGCGGCCGCGAACGCGACCTCCCGCGAGTAGCGCAGCACGGCCTCCCGGAGGGCCCCCTGGTCCGCTTCCGGGGCGATCACCGGGACCTGGTCCTCGACGACTTCCACGACGATCCGGATCAGCTGGAGCGCCTTCTGCAGGCTGATGGAGCGGGTCAGCTCGGTGGGCGCGGTACCGAAGACGTCGGAGAGGATCCACGACGGCGAACTCGGCCGTTCGTACCAGGTGACGAATGCCGCGATGCCGTTCTGGGCCACCATGCCCAGGGCGGAACGTTCATCCGAGTTCAGCCGGCCGTACCACGGCAGGGACTTCTCCAACTGGCGCAGCGTCGTCGTCGACAGCTGGCCCACGCTGGCCCGGAGCTTCTTAAGGGTTTCGGCTTTCTCCGGAGTCATCGCCCTCGAGCTCGGATTGCGTTTTTCGGGAGTGGTGATCGGCTCTGCCATGCATTGAGCATACGGTGCGGGCCGCCCAAGCTCCATTTGTGCGAAGGCTACAACTGCCCTTGTCCTGCATCACAGCGGCCCGCGGCAGTCCAGAGCGCCCCCCGGAGGGAGGCAGGAGGGGGTGGGGCGGTTAACGCCCGACGGCGGCCCCCACCTTTCGGTGGGAGCCGCCGTCGTACGTTCGCTCTTGCGCTGAAGTGCGGTTAGGAGTCGCCGCCCGCGTTGCCGGTGGTGCCGGCGTTCACGTTGTGCAGGCGGTACTTCTCGATGGCCTGGGCAGGTGCCTGGGCATCCACTTCGCCCCGGCGGGCCAGCATCTGAAGGGAACGGACCACAACCGAGTGGATGTCGTTCTTGAAGAAACGGCGTGCCGCGGCGCGGGTGTCGGAGAAGCCGAAGCCGTCCGCGCCGAGTGAGGCAAACTCGTTCGGCAGGAACTGGCGGATCTGGTCCGGCACGGCCTTCATGTAGTCGGTGACCGCCACGATCGGACCGGTGGCACCGGCGAGCTGCTGGGTCACGAACGGGACGCGGGCGGGCTGGCCGGGGTTGAGGAAGGAGTCCTCCTCGGCGGCCATGGCGTCGCGGCGCAGTTCGGTCCAGGAGGTCACGGACCAGACATCGGCGGAGACGCCCCAGTCCTCGGCGAGGATCCGCTGGGCTTCGAGGGCCCAGGGAACGGACACGCCGGAGGCCAGGATCTGCGTGCGCGGGCCGTCAATCTTGGCCGGCGCCAGCAGGTAGATGCCCTTGATGATGCCCTCCACATCGAGTTCCGCCGGTGCGGGCGGCTGCACGATCGGCTCGTTGTAGACAGTGATGTAGTACATCACGTTCCGCGACGGATCGTTGGCGGCAATTTCTTTCCCGGCTTCGCCGGGCCCATACATCCGGTTGAGGCCGTCACGCATGATGACGCCCATTTCGTAGCCGTATGCCGGGTCGTAGGTGATGACGGCCGGGTTGGTTGCCGCCAGCATGGGGGAGTGGCCGTCGGCGTGCTGCAGGCCTTCGCCGGTCAGCGTGGTGCGTCCGGCGGTGGCGCCGATGATGAACCCGCGGGTCATCTGGTCGGCGGCGGCCCAGAAGGAATCGCCGGTGCGCTGGAAGCCGAACATCGAGTAGAAGACGTAGACCGGGATGAGCGGTTCGCCGTGGGTGGCGTAGGACGTGCCGGCGGCGGTGAA